>DATDGH010000217.1:0-1792 GCA_036522215.1 Candidatus Angelobacter sp.
AGGGGCGTTCAACATTTTGGAGACGGGCGTCCAGTCCACGACGGGAAAGCCCTTCGGGGCGCCGAACATATCGGTCACAGCGCCATCATGTGCGTGATCGAGCCGGGCGACGGTGACATGCGTGGAATCAGGCACGGCAACAATGGTTTGTTGCTCCTGTACACCGGACTCTTCTGAATCGATCCGCGCCGGCTCACCCGGCACAAAATTCGCAGAAGACGGCACCGGCAGGGTGACCTGAGAAGCACTGGCCTCCACTTTCGCCATCGAGACGGTGGACTTGGAGACGCCATTGGTCAGTGCCAGATAAGTCCCGTAAGAGAGCAGGACAAGCACAATTCCGACAAAGAGGGGATAGATTTTTGAGTTCATTCCGCGTTTAGCACCGTTTCAAAGAGCAAGAAAGAAGCAGAGGTAAAGACCACGCAGTATACCGCAAGAAATTTTATGTGGGATACTGGCGAAGCTCCGCCTGTGAGCACGTCTCTTGTTGCTTGAACCATAGTGGCTACCGCCGGAATCGAAACCGGCAGCAGCAGGAGAGGCAACATTAGCTCCCGGTTGCGGGTGCGGATGGACATGGCCGCAAAAAATGTCCCATTGATCACCAGCCCCCACGTTCCCAGCAGCAATACGGTCAGCAACTGCCAGGCTGGCCCTGCCGAGCTGAGATTGTAGAATAGAACGAACAAAGGAACCATCAGGCATTCCAACAGCGCCACAAAAACAAAATTCCCCAGGCACTTGCCCAGAAAGAGCGCTTCCGGCGATGAGGGAGAGACGCGATAAGCATCCAGCACACCATTGCGCAACTCGCGCGCCCACGATTGATTGAGCGCCACTATGGTTGAAAACAGAAACGCCACCCAGAACAGCCCACCGGCGATTCGCTGCGACTCTTCCGCGGTGGGTTCGAACGAAAAGCTGAAGATCACCACCACCAGCACAGCGAAGAAGAGCATGGAATTGAAGACGTCGCGCGAGCGCCATTCCAGCCGCAGGTCTTTGGCCACGTTGACGGCGGTCAATTTCAGGATGGAGCTGCTCATACCTTTACCTGCGACGCGGGCTGCGGCTCACCAGCTCTCCAGCGGAGAGAAACAGAAATTCATCCGCGATATCAGCCAGAAGTCCGAGTTGATGAGTGATGAGGAGGATGGTAGTGCCGGAGGCGCGCATGGCTCCGAGCAAATGCGCGATCTGGGCAGCGGATTCAGGATCAACATTGGAAAAAGGCTCGTCGAGCAGGAGGAGCCTGGGCGAATGAAAAATAGCGCGGGCCAGGGAGAGTCGCTGGCGCATGCCCTGTGAATACTGGCCTGCCCGCCGTGACAGCCTTGGATCCAACCCAACGCGGGTCATCGCCCCTTCCAGAGGGCGATCGTCATCCATGCCGTAAAGGCGCGCAAAAAACCTCAGGTTCTCCATTCCGGAGAGTTCGTCGTAGACCAGCGATGCATGCGCCATGTAGCCGATCTGCGCCAACTGCTCTGAGCCTTTCTGGCCAAAGATCTGTACGCTGCCGTGGGTCGGGCGGCTGAGGCCGGCGACGATGCGCATGAGTGTGGATTTTCCCGCGCCATTCTCGCCTCGCAAAACATAGAATCGACCTGCCTCAAGCTGCAGAGAAACATCCCGGAGCACAGCCGTGCGGCCATAAATTTTGGAGACGTTCTGGACTTGGACGGGAGGAGCTTGGGTGCTCAGTGTGACCTCAATATGTTTTCGAACTGGCTGGCATGGTGGCAGCAGCAGAGCCCGCCCCCTGGGGAGCATACTTGGAGGCGCACTT
>DATDGH010000218.1:0-16206 GCA_036522215.1 Candidatus Angelobacter sp.
AATCCAGGGCCAGGCGACCTCATCAGCAGCGGTGTTGGCGGCGCGATCATGGCCGATGTTTCTGTGGATGTGGAAACCGGCGTGGTCAAGATGAACAAGATGGTCTGTGTGCAGGACTGCGGGCTCATCATCAACATGAAGACGGCTGAGAGCCAGTGCTACGGCGCCATGATTATGGGAATCGCCAGTGCGCTCTATGAAGAAAAGGTCATGGACTCAACCACAGGCCGCATGCTGAATCCCACGATGGATTTTTACCGACTGGCGGGCATCGGCGATATTCCTCCGCTGGTGGTGCACATGATGACCGGCCCAGGTTATGACGAGCGCGGCCCCATTGGTCTAGGTGAACCGCCTACCGTTGGTCCTGCCGCAGCCGTTTCCAACGCAGTGGCCAATGCCATCGGCGTGCGGGTGCCATTCCTGCCCATCACGCCGGACCGTGTTTTAGCCGCACTCAATCATGGAGGTAGCCATGCGAGCGTTTGAGTACACCAGCCCGAAAACCAAAGAGCAGGTCATCCCGCTGCTGGGAAGAAATTGGGGCGAAGTTGAAGTCCTGGCCGGCGGCACTGACCTGCTTTCCCTGATGAAGGACGAGGTGACCACACCGAAGCGCCTGGTCAATATCAAGGAAATTGAAGACCTGCGTGGTGTAACGCGCGGTCCGGGAAAGGACTTGCGTTTTGGCGCTCTGATCACGCTGGCGGAGATCGGCGCCAACGAAGGTGTACAAAAGGAGTTGCCAATGCTGGCGACAGCGACTGCCGATGCTGCCAGCCCGCAAATCCGCAACATGGCCACGCTGGGGGGAAATCTTTGTCAGCGTCCGCGTTGCTGGTACTTCCGCACAGGGTATGGCTTGCTGGCGCTGGATAAAGATGGAAAGTCGCTGGTGGAACAGGGCGACAATCGCTATCACGCCATCCTGGGAAACAGCGGTCCGGCTTACTTTGTGAGCCCTTCCACGGTCGCGCCGGTTTTGATTGCGTATCGCGCAAGGGTCAGGATTCTTGGCCTTCAAGGACTGCGTGAGATTCCGCTGGAGAAATTCTTTGTTATTCCCACCAGCCCGCAGGAGCGTGAGCACGATCTCAAGCCAACCGAGATTGTTGTAGACGTCCTGGTGCCGCCGGCAGTACTGGTTCGCGCTGCTCAGTATGAAGTCCGGCAGAAAGAGGCGTTTGACTGGCCTTATGCCACTGCTGCCGTGGCTCTTACTTTTGATGGCTCAAAGGTGGAGTCTGCGCGAGTAGTGCTGGGGCATGTGGCGCCCATTCCGTGGGTTTCCACTGAGGCAGCCCAGGCACTGCAAGGCAAAACCATCACTCCGGCTACGGCAGAGGCGGCTGCTCAGGCGGCGGTTGCGAAAGCCAAAAGCCTGGGCCATAACACACAGAAAATCCAACTGGCCAAGGTCGCGGTCAAACGCGCCATTCTCAAGGCAGGAGGTCCGGCATGAGCGAACAATCAGAGCGTTTCAATACCGAGCGTCCGGGATTGTGTTCCGCACTCCATTGGAAGCGGCAATACATCTGGTCTGAGCCTGACCCAACTGTTCCTGCCTGTAACGATGGCCTCTTCTGGTGCGGCCTCACTCAGGCCGCTACTGGCCCGGACGGCAAAGTAGCCGAACCCGGTAACTGTTGTTCCACGGACCGCGGATGCCATTGTGATAATGAGAAGTAGGCCACAGGTCACAGGCCATAGGCCACAGGGAAGAGGAAGACCCAATAGTCTCATCCGTGTTTTAGAATAGAGACAGGAGTTTGCCATGCGTAGAACTTTGCTTGTCCTCACGATTGTTCTTGCCACCACAGCCTTCGCTCAGATCAAAGGCCAGTATGTCGAAACCCGGAGTGCCGACGTTTATACCGGCCAGTGTTTCGCCAATGGCGAGATGGGACTGGTGGGCGATGAGGCCATTGTTGCCTGGCACATTACCGGCGGAAGCTGGGATGGAGTTCCTCTGGCGGGCTTGAGCGTTGTTGGCGCGATCAAGGCTTCGGCCACGCTTGGAGATCCTTTTGGCAAGCCTTATCCGGCCAAATCAGTTCTGCTGCTTGACCGCCAGGCCACGCCGCAACAGCGCGAAGCGTTGATCAATTTTGCCCAGGAGATGGGAGGCGAACTGTTTCGCCACGTGGTGAAGGTGATGGACGTTCCCATCAGCATGCAGGTCCTGCAGGAGCACCACGGCAGCGCCTCAGTCCATGCTGGAAGTTTCGTGACGGTGGAAACTCGTCCCATCGGCGACAAAGATCATCTCTGCGGAAATGAGACAACTTTCTATCCGCCGCTCACGCCGACAACTCATGCCATGCCCGCAGTCGCTCTGACTGACGAATATCAGGGCCAGGGCCTGAACGATACCTGGACGCTTCACGACAAGCGCAGCGCGTTTGTGGGGACGTTTGAAAAAACCAGCTACTAGCTTCTAGCCGCTAGCTGCCAGCTTAGCAATTGGCAGTCCGCGCAGCAATTTTCGATTTGCTTTAGAGCAAGGTGGACGTGGTGAGTTTCGACCTTGTAGATCAGTGTGGTCACGGCCATAACACTTCTTATTCCTGCTTGAACATTCTTGTTAGCCATTCCTGCTTTCACATGTAACAATGCTGCCCAGCAAATCAGGAACACTGGAGAGCTATGCGTACCGCTTACCGCATTCTTGCGCTGGTGCTTTGTGTGGCTACTGCCGGCTACACTTTCTCTGAGGGAAACAGTTGGGACCGTGTCCGCTATAACGGCGGAACGCTGCAAACCAAAGTTGATCCGCACGACTGGGACAATCATCTGACCGTGACTTCAGATTTGATTACCTTCAAGCTGAAAGATGGACAGCAGGTTGAGATTCCCACCAAGTCTGTTACGGGGCTGAGCTATGGCCAGGAGGCGCACCGACGCGTCGGCACCATGGTGGCGCTGGGAATTCTGATTTCTCCGCTCGCGCTCTTTGGCCTGTTTCACAAGACGAAACTGCATTTTATCGCCATCGAATTCACGACCACTGAGGGCAAGGGCTCTGCGCTGCTGCTCCAAGGCGACAAAAGCAACTACCGCGCCATTCTGACTGCTCTAGCAGGAGCTACAGGTGCTCCACTTTCCATGTCCGCCAAAGACCGTGAATCTGTGCCGGCACTGCCGAATACCAAAATCGTTAAAGAAGAAGAAAAAGATAAGGACAAAGACCAGGGCAAAGAAAGCGCCGCCTCGCAGGCTTCAAGTCCCGTGGGAGAGATCGGCACAGTCTCGGTCAAATCAACCCCGGACGCTGCTGATGTCTCGGCAGACGGTAATTTCGTAGGCAACGCGCCGGCCAGTCTCAAACTCACTCCCGGCAAGCACACCATCAAAGTATCGTTGAATGGTTATAAGGATTGGACCCGCGAAATCACGGTGAGCGCCGGATCAGAAGTTGCTCTTAACGCCGCCCTCGAGAAACAGTGATAAGGTTTTCGCTAGTGCTCTGAGCGTTGCAACAACTCTGCCAGATGCTGCTGCCATATTGCCGGCCAGGTGTGCGTGCCGTGACCGCGGGTTTCGTCGGTGATGGGAAGCAGAACATATTTGCCGTTTTTCACTCGCTGAATGTCCTGGTCAATGATCTTCAGCTCCGGAGGATTGATCTGGTCATCGGCGGAATTGATGGCGGTCAACGGCGCAGTGATCTTTTCCAACTGCGGTTCGGGATTGTAATTCCGTGAGGCGTCGAAGTAGTAGAGCATGTTATTGGCGTCTGTAGTCTTTAGGCCCTGGGTAATTCTCTGGTCGAGATAGGCATCCGCCTTGTCCCGCGTGGGTTCTTCCTTCTGCATACGCAGCGGCGCACTGCCCATGATGAGCAGCACTCCTTCAGCGGCAGCCAGTCCATGCGGTTGCGTCTTGTACTCGCCGTTGTTCCACTCAGGATCGGTGCGAATGGCATCCATAATCATCTTGCGCATCATGCGATTGCGTCCGGCAATCTCAATGGGCTGGCTGGCCAGCGGCAGCAGGGCATCCATGAAATCAGGGTGCTGCTCGCCCCACAGCCAGGTATGCATTCCGCCCATGGACGTTCCCGTCACCAGCCGTAGATGGTTCACGCCCAGTCCCTGGGTGAGCAGGCGATACTGGAGTTCAATCATGTCGTCGTATTCATAGTGGGGAAAGCGCATGTGCAGGCCGTCGCTGGGCTTGCTGGATTGGCCGTGGCCCACGTTGTCCGGCAGGACGATGAAATATTTTGACGCGTCCAGGAGTTGTCCCGGACCAAACAGCACTCCGGCAAAATTCGGCGAGAGGAACTGGCGGCCTGAGCCTCCGGTGCCGTGCAGGATGATCACGGCGTTGCGGACTTTGCCGCTTGAGTCTTTTTTGGGCGCGCCGAGAGTGTAGTAGTGAATCTTGACCTCCGCCAGCTTCTCCCCGGACTTGAATTGAAAATCTTTGACCACAAACGTGCCCTGGTCGGGGTTTTTGTAGTCAGTAGACTGCGCGCAGAGAAGGGAACTGGCAAAGATCAACAAGCCCACAACACCCGCTTGAACAGATTTCATGGATGGCTCCAGCCGTTGATTTTGACGACCGAAAATTCTATATGAACTTGCTGATTCATATAGAATCTTTCGTTCGCAAAACAGGAGCCAATTCCCATGATGGATCGCCGCGCATTTCTTGCCGTTTGTTCGCAGTTCGGACTTGCTTCCACGTTGCTGCCCGGAGTGCTGTGGGCCATGGCCGACCCCAAAGGCAAGATCACCCGCGAGATGATTGATAATGCCGCCCTGATCGCTGACGTCCCCATCGCGGAAGAATATAAAGAGATGATGCTCGAGTCCTTGAACGATTTTGCCAAGGACTACGACATGATCTATGAGCTCAAAATCAGCAACCAGGTGGCGCCGGCAATCGTTTTTGATCCTGTGCCGCCTGGAATGAAGTTGCAAGGGGAGCGGCGCCCGCTGAAGCAAGGCGGGCCACATGTCAATTCCGCAGCTCCCAAGAACCTGGAAGATGTGTCCTTTTATTCCGTTCTCCAGTTGGCTGAGCTGGTGCGCACCAAAAAAGTTTCTTCCACGGCCCTGACGGACATGTATCTGGAGCGGTTGAAGCGTTATGATCCGCTGCTCAAGTTTGTCATTACGCTGACAGAAGATCGCGCCCACTCCAAAGCCAAAGAGGCAGACCAGGAGATTGCAGCCGGCAAGTACCGCGGCCCCCTGCATGGAATACCGTGGGGAGCTAAAGACCTGCTGGCGGTCAAGGGATATCGCACTACCTGGGGAGCAGGCGGCTTTGAGAAGCAGATGATTGATGAGGACGCCACGGTGGTGCAGCGTCTGGATGCAGCGGGCGCCGTGCTGATAGCCAAGCTCACGCTGGGCGCGCTGGCTCAGGGCGACAAGTGGTTTGGCGGCATGACTCGCAATCCCTGGAACCCGCAGCAGGGTTCGAGTGGATCATCGGCCGGCTCCGCTTCTGCCACTGCCGCTGGCTGTGTGGGCTTTGCTATCGGCTCGGAAACGCTAGGCTCCATCGCGTCGCCCTCCACTCGTTGCGGGACTACCGGTTTGCGTCCGACATTTGGCCTGGTGCCGCGCACCGGGGCCATGGCTCTCTCCTGGAGCATGGACAAGCTTGGCCCCATTTGCCGCAGCGTGGAAGATTGCGCGCTGGTGCTGAGCGCCATCTACGGCCCTGACGGCCACGACCGCTCCGTGCAAAACGCAGCCTTCAATTGGGACCCGAATCTGGACTGGCGCAAGCTGCGAATCGGCTACCTTAAAGCGGATTTCGAGCCCCAGCCGCCGCAGCAACCCGAGCCACCCAAAGAAGAGAAGAACCTGACTGAAGAAGAAAAGAAGAAGCGCGACGAGGACAACGCCAATCGCGAACTGGCGCGCGTCCGCCAACTCTACGACAAACAATTCAACGAGGGAGCCCTGGCCAAGCTGCGCAGCATGGGCATCAACCTGATTCCTATTGATCTGCCTAAGTATCCTTACCAGGCCATGCGGACTATTCTGCTGGCGGAAGCCGCTGCCGCCTTCGATGACCTCACGCGCGGCGGGCGCGACAAGCTGCTGACCCGCCAGACGCGTGATGATTGGCCAAATACTTTTCGCTCCGCCAGATTTATTCCTGCAGTCGAGTACATCCAGGCGAACCGTGCGCGCATGATGGCCATTGACGCGATGGCTAAAGTGTTCGAGCAGGTAGATGTGATCGTAGCTCCGACATTTGGCACGCAGCTCGTGGTAACGAATCTCACAGGACACCCAGCGGTGATTTTGCCCAATGGTTTGCGCGGCGACGATGCCCCAAAACCGCAAATCAGGGACGGCGAGCTTCAACCCGGCGGGCCAGGAACCCCGGTCAGTCTGACGTTCCTGGGCCAGCTTTACGGTGAAGCCAAACTGCTGGCGGTGGCCAAAGCATATCAGGAGGCGACTGGTTTCCATTTGAAGCATCCAACCCTGGCAATTAGCAGCTAGCAATTGGCAGTTAGCAAAAACAAAAGTTCACCGCTGATGACGCAGATTTGACTGATGAACGCGGATAAATTCAAAGAGAAATGAGTCAGTGTGTTATCGATGGTAAGCTTTCACTAATTGCCATTTCTAGTTGCCAACTGATCCCAGGTGGTGAGGTGTAGCTAGCTAGGAGCTAGCAGCCAGTGGCTGAAGCATGAAACTTCAACTCAACGGTGAACCGCGCGAATTCTCCGATGGCCTGACGCTGGCCGCGCTGGTTGAGCATTTGGGAATGAAACCAGACCGTGTAGCCGCGGAGCTGAATCTGGAAATCGTCCCCCGGCCCAAATGGCAGGAAACGCAACTCAAAGACGGCGACAAGCTGGAGATTGTTCATTTTGTGGGTGGCGGGAGATTCGATCCAGATCTAACAAAGGAGCTCTCACATGACTCGTAGCGTGGCAAGTAGATCATGCTTCCTGATCGCAGTGGCCGCGTTTTTATTTGTCTCCTTGGCACATGCGCAAAGCACCCCTGAACTCACTGGTATTCCTGGGACCCTCGACTGGCACAACACACCGACGGCATGGCACATCACCGGGAATACCGTGCTGAATGTCTCTTCGGGGGCCAAAACCGACTGGTTCGTCGACCCGTTCGACGGAACCGTGGCCAACAGCGCGCCCATTTTGTGGTTTGTGCCCGCAGATACCTATGTTTTCAGCGCTCGCGTCAAGGTTCGTTTTAGCTCGAAATGGGATGCGGGTGCGCTCATGCTCTGGGCGGACGATCATAACTGGGCCAAATTGTCGTTTGAGCTTTCGCCTGACAAAAAGCCGACACTGGTCACGGTTGTGACTCGTGGTGTCTCGGACGATTGCAATTCAGAATCGATTACGGGCGACACGGTATTCCTGCAAATCGCCAGAACCGGGCAAACCTATGTTTTCTATTACTCAACCGATGGAAGTGTCTGGCACATTCTCCGTACCTTCAATCTAGCCACAACGAACAAGGTATTTCTGGGATTCGAATCACAATCACCAGACGGCGCTGGATCCTCCGCCGTTTTTTCCCGGATTCAGTACGCACAACGCAAAATTGCCAATATTTATACAGGTAAATAGGGTTGTCCGTTTGCTGTAGATGACAAGACAAGGCTCCTCTACCTGCGCGGCAGAGCCGCCCAGGTCCTGGAATGGCGACTCTCAGGTTTTTACTACGGCCAAGCCACTCCAAAGCCTATTTACTACTTATTCACTTTCTCATTGACAATCTTTGAGCTGGCGGCACTGCAGGATTGCCTGGATTGTTCTTACTGTTGAATCTAAGTCTGGCTTCATACCCCGGTTGAATTCATCCTCCCCCTACGCCGACTCCCAGATCGTGCCAACCGTTTGTTTTATCCAACAAAACGCGAATTGGCAGTTGCGTAACCGTGGCTTTAGTGATGACTTTAAACGATGAACCGTCAGGCGCAAGAATCAGGGATGAACAACCTCCACTGCCGCACCAACGAGGACCCATGAGGTATACGATGGCCTTTTGTTTACCGCCAGCCCACGGCTGATCCGAGGGTCTAATGCATGGCCGCCACAAATCTAGCGGCCTTAGGCAGTCATTAGCTGTACAATAGCTCGGACCTTATCTAGAGCGAGAGAGCAACATGCGGTTCTTAAGCTACGCCTTTGCCAGCCTATTCGCCCTATCCTCCGTCTCAACCTGCTTTGCGCAGACTCAGCGCTTAACCAAGCTTGATACCCTGAACTATTTCAGCTTGCCGTCGCTAGGCTTTGAGGAGAACCTGGGGCAGTTCGAAAACGACAGCTGTTTTGTCTCTCAGTCGTCAGGCTTTGATGTTTTTCTTGAACGTAGTGGCTTGGTGATAGCTTTCCATAGCCGAAGCCAGACCAAGCCTGAACTGGTCCGCATCCGTTTCACCGGCGCGAACAAAGGGGCGGAGCCGCGTGGCACAGACATGCTGCCGGGAGTGACACACTATTACATCGGAAGTGATGCGGCAAAGTGGAAGACGGGCATCCGCAGATTCGGGCAGGTTCGATATCCCGGCATATATCCTGGCGTAAACCTGGTCTTCTATCGCGACCAGCGGCAACTGGAATTTGATTACGACCTTGCGCCTGGGGCAGACAGCTCGATTCTTGGTTTGGCTGTTGATGGTGCAGCGGTGAGGATCGATCATGGAAATCTGGAGCTAAAGACCGCCTCGGGCAAGGTCGCCATACTTAAGAAGCCCGAACTCTATCAGCTTCATGAGGGAAAACGGCGCCAGATTGGCGGCAGCTATTTCCTGCGGAACTCCTCCGAAGTAGCCTTTAAGATCGGAAAATACGATAAGCACTTGCCATTGGTGATTGACCCGGCTCTCATCTATTCAACCTTAGTCGGGGCCGCAAATTTGGACATGGTTCCCCTTGCTATCGCCGCAGACAACAGCGGTGCTTATGTTACCGGACAATCACAGAGTCCCAACCCCGAGCCCAGCGCTTTCGTGATGAAACTTGATCCAACCGGATCAACTCTGGTTTATCTCACCCATCTGAGTGGAAGCACAGCAGTTTCCCCAGGTTCTTCCCTGTCGACATTTGCGGCTGGGTTTGCAATTGCGGTTGACGCCGGCGGTGATTCGTACATAACCGGCCTCACTTTCGAGCCGGATTTTCCTACGACCAGCGGGGCGTTCAGCACAACCCATCTGTGTGCCAATGGAGGCAAGAATTTGGGCTGTTACGAGGCATTCGCCAGCAAGTTGGACCCTAATGGAAAGCTGGTTTACTCCACTTTTCTGGTCCAGCCCTCTCCGCTGGATACCGCCGGACCCATGCCTTCTTCCATTGCCATTGATTCGAGTGGCGCACTGTATGTGACGGGCGCAACTTTTCAACAACCATTTCCCTTATGCAATGGCTGTATGCCCGTCTCAGTCGCTGGATTAACCCCCACACCCGGAGCTTTTCAAGCATCGCGAAAAAACAACTCCAGCGGATTTGTATTGAAACTTCATCCGGATGGTTCCAAGCTGGATTACTCCACCTATCTGGGCGGCAGCACGAGTGAGACAGGTGGCGGTATTGCAGTGGACTCCACCGGGGCAGCCTATGTGGATGGCGGTACATCATCGGCCGACTTTCCCACGACCCCAGGAGCATTCCAGACTGCCAACTCTGGAACGAACGCCTTTTTTTCCAAGCTTAAGCCGGATGGAAGCGGACTACTTTACTCGACTTTCCTGTCCGGTCCAAAAGGACAATCCGAAGCTACATCCATTGCCGTTGATTCGAACAATGCCGCTTACCTTGTTGGAATCACGGATTCAACCGTTCCTGCGCGATCATTTGAACGTCAGCAGGAGCCGGTTTTTGTGGCCAAGTTTGATGCCTCCGGTAATAATCTCTATTCCGCTTCATTGTCAGAGAACATGACCGTTAGCTATAACCTGCTTGTGGGAGCGCCGCCTGAAAGTTCCATTGCGGTAGACAACAGTGGCGCTGCATATGTCGCCGTGGGTTCCGGGGGTATTACCTTCGAGGATTCAATTTTCGTGAGCAAGGTGGACACGAATGGATCTACAGTTTACACCGCGAGTGTGGGGCCCATTGATTCCGGCAGCGGCACGTTCGGCGGAATGGCAATGGATGGCCAGCAGAACCTCTACGTAGCTGGAGTTGAAGACGGATCGCAAGATAAGGCCGGTCCATCACCAGTTATCATTCCCGGAGTTGTCACCACAGCAGGATCCTTTCAACCTCTTCCTCTCCCCGCAGATAACAGTCTTTTCCCTGGTCCAAGTGGAATCGCATTCGTGCAGAAATTCGCCCAGTCGCTAGGGAAGGCTGTCGCGGCGCCTAATCCTCGTCTGGTCACCTTCTTTACTCCTATACAGCCGGGAGCTAAGAGCAATCCTAGAACGGTTACCCTATTTAACTTTGGTGATGCTGACCTGACCATCAATAGAGTCAGCGTAGGCGGGACAAACGCCTCCGATTTTGCTATTTCCAACAACCAATGCGCAAGTACGGTCAAGGCAGGAGCTAATTGCACATTGCTGGTTACCTTTACGCCTACTGTCGCTCAAGGAACCAGAACTGCCACCGTGGATTTTAGTTTTGCTGGCGGAGTGGCCTCTCAGTCCACAGGGCTGAGTGGCCAGGCGGGAGTTCCGGTCTTTCAAGCCACTCCCAGTCCACTTGATTTTGGCAGTGTTGCCGTAGGCAACAGAGGGGGACCCAATATCCTAACCATCATGAACACCGGGACAGCTCCCATAAATTTGTTGGTCACCCCGGCCATTTTGGGTGCCAACAGTAGTGATTTCTTCGTCTGTGTACTGGCTGTCGGACATTGTGGGGGGCAATTCAATTGGCCGCAGAGTATAGACCCTGGCAAACAACTTGTTGTGCCCATTGCATTCATACCGTCCGCAGCCGGATCGCGAAGCGCACAACTTGTCCTGCAAACTGATCTTCCGGGAAGTCCGCAAACTGTTCAGCTGACCGGTAATGCAGTTAATTTCAATATCGTCGCCTCACCAACCAGCAGTGCCACTGTCTCCGCAGGTCAAGCAGCCACTTATAATCTGATTTTCACCACCGGATCCACTTTCAGCGGTACAGTCAGCTTCAATTGCAGTGGTGCTCCTCCTGCGTCTTCCTGCAGCCTGACTCCCAGCTCTTTGTCCGTGACTCCATCAACAACACAAGACGTTTCTCTGATGGTCAGCACTACAGCTCGTAAGAGTGTTTTTCAGGCGACGCCTCCTCCGAACTCTTGGTGGTTATTGGCGACAGCTGTGGTGGGATTCATGATGATTGGGCTTCGTAGATTCCCCAGAATGCTCCGGCTGGCTGCTGCTTCGGCCCTCTTTGCCACCATGCTTTCGTGCGGCGGCGGAAACGGCAGTGGAAGCGGCGGCGGAGGTGGTGGAGGCACTCCGGCTGGAACCTACACCGTTACAGTCACCGTCACCGGTAGTGGCTCAAGTGTAAGTACGCCGGTTACTCTCACTGTTCAGTAGCTCAACCTCAATACTGGCAGGCCCCCGTGACAGCCAAGAGCCTGCCCTATTTACTACTTATTCACTTTCTCATTGACAATCTCCCTTCTCGTCCTAAAATGTTTCAAACATTTTGTTGTGGAAATGTTTTAAACATTTCCTTCAGGACATGGATCAACGGTTTACATCGGCGCAGGTGGTAGGGCTTACCGGGATTACGGCGCGCCAGCTTCAGTGGTGGGATGAGCGTGGGATTGTCGTTCCGCAACGAGAAGGCCGGCGTCGCCTGTATACCCTGGACGATGTGACCGATATCGCGGTGATATGCGCGCTGCGGCGGAAGGGATTTCCCCTTCAGCGAGTGCGGCACATCATGAAATTCCTGCAAAAAGAGTTCGGGAAACGGCTTGCGTCCACGGTGAGCAGCGGATCTGAGTACCATCTGCTGACGGACGGCACGCGCATTTACGTGGAGAACTCGCAGCGCCAGGTGATCGACATCCTCAAGAATTCCAGCCAGCCCATGCTGGGTGTGTGCTTGAGCGATGCGGTGCGCGAGATCCACGCCGAAATCTTCAGCCGCCGGCCGGCGCAGGGCCAGTCCGGCAACAAATCCGGCAGGAGAAGGAGCTTATAACCGGAACCAACACACAACGGAAGGAGAAGCCCCGGATTTCAATCCGGGTCCGCTGACGCGGATTTTCGGAGGTGACATGGTAGCGGAACTCAACATTCTGACGGAATGGATGCCGGAGCAGATGGAGCCGGGCAGTCTCTTTATTCTGGAGAATGCAGGCGAGGTCGGTGATCCGGGTGACCCCTACTGGGCCGTACTGGCATGTCCGGAGTGCGGCACGCTGGGATTGATCACGCGCAACCAGGTGCGCGGCGTGATTCCGGTGATCTGCGGCTCACGCATGTGTCCCGCGCAATTCATGATCCTGAATGAGCAGGTGTATCCGCGTTTACCCAATTAGGGTAGTTGGTTGGTTTTTCAGTTTATCCCGACGGCAGGAGGGATCCCTACCCGCTTAATAGAAGTGTCCTTAAGAATCGCTACGCGCTGACATCAATGTGAGGGTGTCCACCTTGAAGCATTCTTGTGGTAGCAATCTCTCACTTCGTTCGAGATAAACTCGAAAAAATGTGAGGGTGTTCACCCTGAGGCATTCTGAATAGAAATAGGGATCCCTCGCTTCGCTTCGGGATAAACTCAAAAGAACTATCGCGCTACCGCTCTCGTCGTCTTAACCGGAATCTGTTCCGTGATGGTGATGCCGAAGCCTTCCAGGGCGGCCACGCGCTTGGGATGGTTGGTGAGCAGGCGGATCTGATGGATGTTGAGATCGGAAAGGATCTGCGCGCCCACGCCGATGTCCCGCTGGGTTTTTCTTTGATGTGCCACCGTCGCCGATTCACGGACTTCGCGGTGGAAGACCAGTCGCTGGGCATCGTCCACGCTGAATCCTTTTGAGGTCTGGTGCAGATAGATCAGTGCGCCGCAGCCATGATTGGCGATCATTTCCAGTGAGCCATCCAGGACCATCTGACAATCGCAAAGCGCGCCGCCAAAGACGTCGCCGGCCAGGCAATGGGAGTGCATCCGTACCACGACGGGTTCGACGGAGTTTTCTACCCTGCCCTTAACCAGCGCGACGTGGGATTCGCGGTCCAGTTGGCTTTCATAGGCGATCATGCGGAATTCGCCATGACGGGTAGGCAGCAGCGCTTCTCCCACTCGCACGACAAAGCGTTCGTGCTCCATGCGATAACGGATCAACTCCGCCACCGTGATCATCTTCAGCTTGTGTTTCTCGCAAAACTCAATGAGGTGGGGCACGCGAGCCATGGTGCCGTCCTCATTCATGATCTCGCAGATGACTCCGGCGGGGATCAGGCCGGCCATTCGCGAAAGCTCGACTGCGGCTTCCGTCTGCCCGGCGCGCACCAGCACTCCACCCTTGCGGGCACAGAGAGGGAAGATGTGGCCGGGTCGGACCAGATCCGCGGGACGGCTGCCAGGATCAATGGCCACCTGAATGGTACGGGCACGATCATGGGCAGAAATTCCGGTGGTGACCCCTTCACGCGCCTCGATGCTTTCGTAGAATGCAGTCCCGTAAGGGGTGGTGTTTTCGCGGGTCATGGGGCCGATGCGCAGATGGTCGAGCCGCTCCGGAGTCATCGCCAGGCAGATCAGCCCTCGGCCGTACCTGGCCATGAAATTGACGGCTTCAGGCGTGACCTTTTCCGCCGCCAGGGTAAGATCGCCTTCATTTTCGCGGTCTTCATCGTCTACGACCACAATCATCCGACCGGCGCGAATTTCTTCTACGGCTGTGAGAACGTCTGAAAATGGGGATTGGATCGACATAAAGGCTTTAATAAAATTGTAGCAAAGGAGCTCCTGACCGAACATGATTGGCTTACAATTCTCTTATGGCAAAGTCTTCCCAGCCCTTTGAAGTCGCATGTCCGTGCTGTGGCGCGGTGATGAAGGTTGATCCGGGTTCCAAGGCGGTTCTCTCGCACGTAGCTCCCATCAAGCCCAAGATGTTTGCCGATCTGGATGCCGCTGCCAAGGCCATGCGAGAGCAGGATGTGCGCAAGGAATCTATTTTCCGCCAGGCCGTGGATGCCGAGAAGAACAAGGCTGATCTGCTGGAAAAGAAATTCCAGGAGGCAGTGAAGAAAGCCAAAGAGATGCCCGACGAAAAGTTCATTCGCGATATCGATCTCGACTAGATCTCAACCAGGCAACCTCCTTTGCCAGACCACATTTTGTTGCTCGGACACCGCGGCGCGCGGCGCTATGCACCGGAAAATACGCTCGCAGCCTTTGATCTGGCGCTGGAACACGGCTGCGATGGTTTCGAGTTCGATGTTCGCTTGACCCGAACCAGACAGCTTGTCATCTGCCATGATCCCCGATTCAAGCGCTTGCCGGTGCGGCGTTCAACTCTCAAGCAACTCCAGGCTCGCTGCCTTGCGCCCAAAGAATTTCCTCCCGCGCTGCCGGAGGTGTTTGATCGTTATGCAAACCGGGCATTTCTGAACCTGGAGGTAAAGGTTCGGGGCATTGAGCGGCTGGTTTACCGCCTATTCAGCGGCCTCCGCCCGCAGCGAGGTTATTTCATTTCTTCTTTTCATCCCAGTGTAGTGCGCGAATTTCATCGGATGGATGGCTCGCTGGTGCTGGGCACGCTCTCGCAAACGCGGTGGCAACTGCGCCGGTGGGAAAAGCTGCCCGCAACCTATGTTGTGCCCCAATATCGCTTACTTTCGCCAGGACTGGTGGAAGAAGTTCACGCGGCCGAAAGGCTGGTGGTCACATGGACGGTGAATGAGCCCCGGCAGATGCTGCGCGCCGTTGAGCTTGGAGTTGATGGAATTATTTCCGACGATACAAAGACCTTGGTAGAGACACTCAGATCGGGACATCGGGTCGTCGCGTCATCGGGTCAACGGAAACCAGATTCAGTTTACTGATGATCCAACTAACCAAGGACCTCGCCGGACCTCGCCTTTGATATCCGATTCACAATTGTCATTCCGATTCACAATTGTCATTCCGATCCCGCCAGGCGGGAGAGGAATCTGCTTTTGATTTTCAGTTACCAAGTTACCAACTTACCCAATTACCAAATTCTCGGCGAGAACCACGCCGTCTTGGTTCCAACGAGAACAGAATTCTCGTAGTCGCGGGCATAACGGCCTTACCCAATTACCAAATTCTTCGAGAGGGGGTGCAGGAAGTCTGCGCGCTCCTCTTCAAAGTTTTCAGTTTCCTGGTAAATCTTTGTGCGGTCCCAGCCCAGAACAGCACCGATTCGGGATGCTGCTTCCTGAGTGCATGGTTCCGACCAGCAGGGGGCCAGAGCAACAGGCACCCGGCGCAGAAGGATGTCCGCCAGCGTGATAGCTGATTCGTACATCACTGCTTCCACGGCTTCCGCAACAATGTGCTCGCTATGACTGCATAAGGGCACGCGCAGGGCGTCATCTGTGGATGCTGCGCCGGCTATGGCCAGGGCGCGGCGTCCGTGCCACGAGGCGATGGCGTGCGCACTGGCTTGCGGAATGCGTGCCTTGCAGGACACCAGGTGTGCCCATTGCGACAGTGTAGATTCGATGCCACTGGCGGGCGCTGGAGCAGCAAGAATATTGGCGGGTTCAGACACGGCGATGCCGAGTTTTCGCGCAGCTTCACGGGCCAGACTCATCGCCGTGGTGAGTTTCCCGCCAATAATGGAGATCAATCCGGCTGCGCCATCGTGAATGTGGTCGTGAATCACGTGCTGGCGCGTCACCTCGGACATCTTTCTGCCCGGACTGTAAGGCAGCGGGCGAATTCCAGCAAAGCTGTAGCGAATGTCAGCTCGTGTGAGCCCGGAACCGGGAAAAAGACGGCTGAAGCTGTCAAAGAGATAATCAATTTCATCGGCGATGGGCCGTGCCTTGGCGGGATCTCCGGAATCAGCTTCTTCTGTGGTGCCTACCAGGATCTGATTGTTCCAGGGAATGACAAAAAAAGGACGACCATCCAGCGCCTCAGTATAAACAGCGGCTGGAGGCGCGCCGGTGAAGGGCGGCAGCACAATATGAGAGCCGCGGACGCCTCCAACCAGCGGGCTGGCAGCCAGGCCGGATTCTTGCAGGACGAAATCCACCCAGGGCCCGCATGCATTCACAATGTGGGCAGCAGTGATCTCAGATTCTTTTCCTGAAATCCTGTCC
>DATDGH010000219.1:0-3366 GCA_036522215.1 Candidatus Angelobacter sp.
CCAGAACTCCAAGAAACACCGGAACAAAGAAGACCGTAATTCCGACGAACTGGAGCAGAAGATCGCTCAGCACCGAGCCAAACAGACCGATCCAGTTGCGCGCCGGATGCGATGAGAACGATGACGCAGCGGTGTTGAACGATGGATCAAGTGGAGAATAGCTGGCCAGGGCGAGGAACAGGAGGATCGCGGAGACGATCAACAGGAACCCGATCAGCTCATTCAGCCGGCGGTTCCGAGTGGGCGTGAAGATCCTTGAGAAATACTTCATGAAGGCATTCCTTCACTTCGAGCAGGGACACCTATACCCGCACGAAGTGACGCGACATGCCAGAGCAACAATGATTATGCCAAAAAAGTGAAGAGAGCGCCATGTAAGAGATGACGCAGTATCAAACTAGGTTCGGTGGTGTCTTAATCTGTTAAGACAGTAGAGCCGCAAAAATGCTAGGATATACGGCAGCAATACTGCTCCCCCCGGCAGGACCCTTTGCAGAGTACCCGTAGCACCCGATTACATCAGGACGTGTGAACAGCCCCAGGTCCACTGTAAGACGTCCTAGAGCTCCCGAGGTCTTGATAAGTGACATTCTGGCAGGTTGTTGTTCTTTCCATAGTTCAAGGTCTGACCGAACTGCTACCCGTTTCCAGCTCCGCCCACGTTGTGGTGGCCGAGAAACTGATGGGTTTGAACCCCTCCTCGCCGGAGATGACACTTCTGCTGGTCATGCTCCATACGGGAACGATGTTCGCGGTCATCGTCTATTTCTGGGATCAGTGGCGGCGCGCATTCTTTGCCGACCGGCAAACCTTTAAGAAATCTGCTGTTCTCCTGATCTTCGCAACAGCCCTGACTGCAATTGTGGGGGAAGGACTCGTGAAACTCATCGAGAGGACAATGTTCCGTCACCACGAGAAAGCAGAGATCGAGGAGTTGTTCAGCCACCTCGAACTGGTCGCGCCCGCGCTGCTGGCCGCAGGAGTGCTGATCCTTATTGCTGGTCTTCGCCGAAACCAAAATGCCGAGGCGCCCCAGGATTTAAATGTGAGGCGGTCAGGCTTCATTGGTGCTGTACAAGGACTTTGCCTGCCGTTCCGAGGATTCTCCCGTTCCGGTGCAACAATTTCTACGGGCATGCTTGCAGGAGTTACCAAACAGCGTGCCGAGATCTTTAGCTTTGCATTGGCAGTCATTCTTACGCCACCGATTGTCCTGCGAGAGGCGCTGCGCTTAGCGAAATCGCAGTCTGAGTCGGGGCATCCTGGTCTCGCTTCCGCCATAGGACCAAGCGCCGTCGGGTTGGTGTGCGCCTTTGTTGCCGGGCTGCTCGCGTTGAAGTGGCTGAGCAAGTGGCTTGAGTCCGGCCGCTGGTATCTCTTTGGGCTCTACTGCGTGGTTGCCGCTGTGGCCGTGTTTCTCTTGCACAGCATGGGATACTGATTCGCGCATTCGCGCCCTCGTGCCGGCAGCTCCCGGTTACCCTAACCAGAACCGGGATTTCTTTGGCTTTTGATTACCAATGTTGTCCCAGCAAGCAATAAAAGCGCCATTCAGTTCCCGACGTCATTCCGCCTGGTTCCCGTACACCGGCACATTCTGTTCCAGCTTGTATGCCAGATCGAGGGCGCGAGACTTCCAATCACCTTGTTGCGCATATTGAGTTGCCACTTCCTGCGCCAAACTGATGGCCTTTTTGCGCGCGTTGCCGCTCTTATCGTTTTCGTTGTTGATGCGATAGATATCTGCGAGCGCCGCCTGCCGCCAGGCGGCATTGTAGAGCGCCTCCGCTGCTTTGGGCGATTGCGAATGCTCATGAGCATAGTGCTCATAGGCTTCACTTTCCTTGTCCGGACACTTGGCCTGGCCCTTCCATTCGCCGCAAAGCTTGTTGTCAATCAGGTCATAGGCAGCCAGATCGGACCATTTACTGTGCGGAAATTTCTTTTCCACCTCTTTCATCCAGTGATCTTCGAGCGGGGTGCGCATATCGGGATCCATTTCATGGGAAGAGGGCCGGGGCAAAAGATCAGCCTTTTCCAGTTGCCAGCGAATATCGGCAGCCCGCCACAGGGCTTCGCCGGCAACCGGTGAATTAGGAAAGAAGTCGTATACCCGAAAGTAAAGACGCATGGCATCCTGGGCCGCGCCTTTGCGGCCTCCGCGCTGCTCGGCCTGGCTTTCTGAATCTGCAGCCTCGCCAAAAATGATCTGATCGCCATTGGGCGTGGACTGTGTAACCACTCCCCTGGCCAGGACCCAGCCAGTCACGTCGCGCTGGCTCTCTCCCTGAACAATAGTGACAAAAACCTTGAGCCAGGGAGCGTTATCCATGTTGGTATGCTCCAGGACCACCATGTCGCGGCCGCGCTCCACCTGCATCAGTTTTTCCGCGGTTGCTCCCGGGGAAACATACAGAGTGGACGCGCGCACCAGCGTCCCGTGTTCTGCTGCGGCGAAGGCGGTTGCCGCCGGCAACAGGAATAAGAAAAGAAGTGTGAATCTATTGCGCATATTTACCTCGCACTGCCTGCTGTCAGGATATCTGAGAAAAGCTGCGGCTCAACGTTCCCGCCGCTCACCACGGCAACTATTTTGTCAGAAGCTGAAATCTCAGCCGCGTGAAATAAGGCAGCGGCCGTGGTCACCGCTCCGCTGGGCTCGGCCAGGATGCGGGCGGCAAACAGCAGGTGCTTCATCGCTTGCCGGATTTCATCTTCCTTGACCGTAATGATGTCGTCAACGTACTTGCGAATGTGCTCGAAGTTGATGGGGCCAATGCTTTGCGAGCGCAGTCCGTCCGCCAGTGTGCGCATCGCACTTTCGCCGGAGATGGACTGAATCTGGCCGGTACGCAGACTGGCCTGCGCATCTGCGGCAAATTCCGGTTCCACGCCGATGATCCTTGCTGCCGGCTTTGTTTCTTTGATGGCAGTGGCGATGCCGCTGATCAAGCCTCCGCCGCCGATGGGAACAAGAACAGTTTTAACGTCAGGCAGGTCTTCCAGGATCTCCAGACCAATGGTCCCCTGACCGGCAATAATTTTTTCGTCGTTATAGGGAGGAACTGGCACCAGTCTTCGCTCGCGCTCCAGGTCCGCGGCCTTGGCAATTCGGTCATTGCTTGCCGGCCCAACCATGACGATCTCTGCCCCCAGCGCGCGAGTGGCCTCCAACTTGACTGCAGGCGCGGTGACTGGCATCACGATGGTTGCTTTCACCTGAAGCGCCCGGGCCGCGTAGGCCACACCCTGGGCATGATTGCCGCTGGAGTGCGCCACCACACCCCTGGCCCGTTGCTCGGCAGTGAGGGAGGAAATCTTGTTATAAGCGCCCCGCAGTTTGAATGACCCTATGGGCTGGAGGTT
>DATDGH010000220.1:0-2936 GCA_036522215.1 Candidatus Angelobacter sp.
GAACAGTAAAGTGGTTCAATGCCGCTAAAGGCTTTGGCTTTATCGCACGTCAGACGGGGGAGGATGTGTTTGTCCACTTCTCCGCCATTCAGAGCGATGGATATCGCAGTTTGCAGGAAGGTCAAGCGGTTGAATTTACCGTGACCAAAGGCAAGAAGGGCTGGCAGGCAGAGAACGTCCGCGCCCTGTAAGTCGCAGGGTTCGTCAACAGGCGGAATAAATTTCCGCCTGTTCTTGCATCATCACCTCTTCAATTCCTCCTCGAGCGCTTGCCCCGATCTCGGCCGGGCCGTGCTTTCTCCGACCTGTAGACTGCTGCCACGAATCAATCTGGATTGGGAGCAGCTTTCATTTAAAAGGACGCTCAAGAATATGCCAGGCCAGTGCCCTAATTCTCGAGCCATGGGCGCAGTTTGTTCCTCTTACTTTGCACAAGTCCACCCGTCAGGTGATTATATTTCCGGCCGGACCATGTCTAAGAGATCCGACTTGTGTCGTGCTATAACGTTGCGCGGAGATTTCCATGCAAAAAGCTGTCTCGCTGTTCCTCATGCTGGCTGCGTTTTCGTTCCTATCCAAAGCGCAAAAACCACCGCTGCTACCGGAAGACCAGGTGAAGGCACTGGCAGATGAACTCTCGGGCGAGACTAGCAAGCGCAATCTGGAAGGAATTGTCACAAACCATCGTCAGAGAGGATCAAAAGGCTTTCACGCCGCTGCGGAACTGGTAGCCGAACGCGCCCAGGCTTACGGCTTGAGCGATGTCACCATCCTGCAATTTCCTGCCGATGGCAAAACTTTCTATGGCCCCCAGCGCTCCCGTCTGCCCTGGGATGCCGACTTCGCAGAGTTGTGGGAGCTTCGGAAGGATGGCGAAACGTGGAAACCTGCAACGCTTATGGCCAGTTATGAAGCTATTCCGGTAACTCTTGCTGAAGATAGCGAGAGCGCCGATGTAACCGCCGACCTGGTCGACGTGGAAACGGGACTGGGGAAAGCGACTACGCTAACAAGGACGTCCGTGGAAAGATAGTGCTGGCTGCAGCCCAGCCGGGCGCCGTACAGGAACTTGCAGTGGAAAAATTTGGCGCTGCCGGCATCATCAGTTATGCCCTGAACCAGCCGCAGGCATGGCGCGGCCAAGATGACAGCCTGATTCGCTGGGGCCATCTGCAGTCCTTTCCCAAGACCAAGACCTTTGCCTTCATGGTTTCGCTCAAGACCAGCCGGGTATTGCGTGAGCGCCTGGCACACGGCGACCAAATTCGTCTACAAGCCACGGTGCGTGCCAGCCAGCATCCTGGCCACTATGAAGTTGTCACCGGCACCATTCCTGGATCGGATCCCAAATTGAAGGAACAGGAGATTGCCTTCAGTTGCCACCTCGACCACCAGCGACCCGGCGCCAATGACAACGCCAGCGGGTGCGTCACCATTCTGGAAGTGGCGCGGACACTGGAAAAACTGATTCATGAGGGCAAATTACCACCTCCACTGCGGACGATTCGTTTCATCTGGCCGCCAGAAATTGAAGGCACAGTAACCCTGTTGAATGCGCGGCCGGAATTAGCACGGAAAATCAAAGCAGTGGTGCACATGGACATGGTCGGCGGTGGGCCCGTGACCAAGGCCACATTTCACGTTACTCGTGGCCCTATGAGCTTGCCATCATTTGTGCACGATGTAGCCGAGGCTTTTGGCACATTCGTAAATGAGCAGACTGAGAAATTTGCCAATACCGGAGCGGCGGAGTATCCGCTGATTTCACCGGAGGGCGGCAAGGAGCCACTGCGCGCGGAGTTTGCGCCTTACTCCATGGGCAGCGATCACGACGTCTACCAGGACAGCTCATTCAGGATTCCGGCGATTTATCTGAATGACTGGCCCGACCGCTACATTCACACCAACATGGATTCTTCTGCGAACATTGACCCCACCAAGTTGAAGCGAGCGGCGTTTATTGGCGCTGCCAGCGGATATTTTCTGGCGCGGCTCACGTCGAACAATCAAGGCGTCGTCGAACAATTCCTGAGCTCAGCCATTCGCGGGCACGCGGCCGGCATTCAGCGGGCAAGAGATTTGTCTGACCAGGATATGTCTGACTTGATCCGCGAGGAATCCCGATACATGGATGCAGCTCTCCGTTCCTTTGAGGCTTTTACTACCCCGCTGGCGGAAGCCACTCAGACTCCAAACGACAAGCAGTTTCTAGCCGAACTCGCCTCACCGAGAACATTCTTACCTGAGACCCAGGCCACGGGCGACGGCCTTCTGGTTTTCAAGCGCAATCCGCAACCCAAAGGGCCTCTCGCCGTGTTTGGCTACGACTACTTTGAGGATCACCTGAAGAGTACAGGTTTGGCGACGCCCAAGCTGCTGAGCTATCAAGGACTGTGGGGTGGGAGCGAGGAGTATGCTTACGAAACCCTGAACTTTGCTGACGGAAAGCGCAATGCGCAGCAGATTCGCGACGCGGTTTCCGCCGAGTACGGGCCGATCTCTTTGGATCTGGTGATCGACTACTTGAAGGCTTTGGAAAAGATCGGCGTGGTTGTACAACAGCACTGAAATGGTTCTCCGAGGCGAAGGATTTCATCTGCTTGCTACAATTAATTTGAGGAGAGCGCGAATGGCGAACCTGATGCGGACTTCCAATCCAACGTTAAACGACAACACCTTCCGAAGAGAGGGCGTCGCCGTGGGCAACACCATGACCATCAATGGCACCGTCAATAAGACAGGGCTGCTCCTGATCTGCGCCATGGGCAGCGCGGCGTGGGCCTGGCAGGCCACGACACGGGCTCCCGAGCAGGCGGGCGGCCTGGCGATTCTTGGCGCGATTGGCGGACTGGTGATGGCGTTGGTCACGATCTTCAAAAAATCCTGGTCGCCTGTCACTGCGCCCATGTATGCCGTTCTCGAAGGATTCGTGCTGG
>DATDGH010000221.1:0-6287 GCA_036522215.1 Candidatus Angelobacter sp.
TCAATTTCCTATAGGTACGATGGAAACGGAAATGCTACTGACATCCAGGAAAGCGACTTTGGCGGCCAGCTTAAGCGAGAGACGGTGATGACTTTCGCTGGCGGGGCTTATGTCATCAAGCACATCCTGAACCTTCCAACACAGGTGCTGGTCAAAGACGGCTCGGGAAACACCTTCGCGCGTACAGACCTCGCGTACGACAACACCACCCTAACCTCCATACCCGGTGCTGCCCACCACGACGATACGAACTACGGCACTGGATCTACCACTCGCGGCAATCTGACCTCGGTGACCCGCTACACCAATGCCTCCGCCGGAACGGGGCAAGTCACGCGCACCTTTAACTTTGACACTCTGGGAAATCTGATTCTGGCGCAGCTCGACTGCTGCAATCAGAAGACCTTTAGTTTCTCCAGTGGCACTCAATATGCCTATCCTGACTCCGTGGTGCGCGGCCCAAGCGGTCTCCAGTTCACCAGCAGTTACACCTGGAATTTTGACACCGGCGTTATGCTCACCAGTACCGATGAGAACGGCCAAACAACGAATTTCCAGTACGATTCAATGAACCGCCTCACACAAACCGCACCACCATCTCCGGCAGCCACCGTCAATGTGAGCTTCGGCGATAGTGTGACCTCCCCCACGGTTAACGCCTCCAATACAGGCAACAGCCTCGTGAAGGTGCAGACTTTTGACGGCCTGGGACGGCTCGTCGAAGTTGATGACAAGAACTCTGCCACCCTAGTCAGCAGCAGCACCTACAATTACGATGGAATTGGACAACGCACCAAGGCTTCGAACCCCTTTGGCCCGAGCGATACTGCCCTTTACACAACCTTTGCCTATGACTCTGTGGGCAGACTGACACGGGTTTCACCCCCGAGCGGGAGTTCAACGCAATACCAGTACTCAGGCAATGAGCTACGATCACTGATCCATCGGGGAAGCAGCGCAAGAATATCAGCGACGCCCTTGGCCGGCTAACGGAAGTGGACGAGCTGGGGGCGAGCTTCGCTGGCTCAAATGCCGCCGGAGCTTTAAGCATTGGCGGTAGTCTCCAGAGCCAAGCGATCACTGGTACGCACGGCCAAGGGAGCGTGACCATCAGTGGGGCAGAGGGATCCGTTACCACTTGTAATCCAGATATCGAGCCTACGGTGGACAATCCTTGTCCCGGTCAGATGACCGTCTATGATCGCGGAACAGTCACGGTTACCGTAAACGGGCATTCGGACGGTACGAGTTATGGATCAGGCAGTGACAATTATTCAGTGGCCAGCGGCTTGGCGAGTGCGATCAATGGCGATGGGGCGGCTTCTGTCACCGCTGCGGCCTCTAATGGTGTACTCTCCCTGACCGCCAAAGGAGTAGGTTTAGCCACAAATTACTCATGGAGTATCTCTTCTGTCAGCACCGATACCACTGGCAACTTTGGCCCTGACAGCTCATTTTGGGGCAGTTCCTCCTCTGGAACGCTCAGCGGTGGCGTTGACGGGACTACGGTCTGGGATTCGGGTACGGTTAACGTTACGATAGGATCTTTTACAGCCAGCACAGGCTATGGGCAGAGCAGTAACAGCACAGCCTCCCAAGTGGCATCCGCTTTGGCAAGCACAGGATCAACCGGCCTGAACCGTTCGGGATCACCAGTTACTGCCACAGCTTCAGGCGCGACAATTACATTCACCTATAACAGCATTGGAAGCACCGGCAATGTTGCGGTGAGCGCCAGTTCTGCGTCGAACAGCACCAGCTACTTCCCCAGCGGTTCGTTCAGCGGAAGCACGACACTGAGCGGCGGGCAAGATGCCTACTCCAGCGGCCTGGCTCATCCCTATGCCACGACCTACACCTATGACCCGCTGAACAATCTCACGGGGGTCTCCCAGGCGGCTGGGAACTTCGGCGGGCAGGCCGTCTCCGGACAAGCGCGCAGCTACTCCTATGACAGCCTGAGTCGGCCTTTGAATGCCACTACCCCAGAATCAGGAACGGTGACCAACTACTACACCAACTCGAGTGGCGGAACATGTGCCGGGGATCCCAGTCTCGTCTGCCGCATGCAGGATGCGAGAGGGATTGTAAAGACGTTCAGTTACGATGCGATGAACAGGCCAACCGGCGTCTCTTACAGCGACGGCACTGCGCCGGTGACCTATCAATATGACAGCGGCGGCACAGCGGCTTTTGCCCTGGACCGCCTGACCAAAATCACTGAAGGAACAGGAACCACGCCAAATTCGCAGACATTCGCTTACGACAATCTGGGCCGGATCAAATCCGTGAGCCAGGTCATCGACTCCACCGCCTATCTGGTCCAGTATGGGTACAATGCACTGAGCCAGATCGCGTCGATCACGTATCCGACGAACCGGGTAGTCTCGCAGAACTATGATGCCATGGGACGCCCATCCGCGATTGCTGACGGCTCGAAGACCTACATGAATGCGTTGAGTTTCAATCCCGCTGGAGAAACCCTGGGATTTACCTATGGCAACGGTGTGCAGGCCGCGTTTACCTACAACGATCATCTGCAAATTTCCACGCTTCGCTATTACAAGACCGGAAGCTCAAGCGACATTCTGAATCTTTCCTACGACTATGGATCAAGCAACAATGGACAGATTCAGGTCATTCATTACTACACGTCGCCCAGTGTTGAGGATGCAACCAAGTCTGAATATTTCAGCTATGACGGCTGGGGACGCCTCAGTGCCGCCCACACGGGCACAGTGAGTTCCAGCACGCCAGGAACCTGGAGCTTGACTTGGGACTACGACCGCCTGGGCAACCGCTTGCATCAGAATTTGGTAGGAGGCAATACCAGCGGCACCGGCATCGGCCAGCCGCAGTTCACCGTAGACGTGAACACCAACCGCATCACCAATAGCGGGTTCAGTTATGATACCGCAGGCAATCTCACTGCGGACGGTACAAATACCTACGCCTACGACGGCGCTGGCAGAATGAAGCAGCTGAACAACACTGCGGCTACTTACACTTATTTCGGCCCCTTGAGAATTAAGAAAGTAGCCGGTTCCACGACCACAGTGTACGTCTATTCGGGAGCTGCGCCGATTGTGGAATACGTGAACGGTAGCCTCAGCAAGGAATACATCTACAGCGGCTCAAAATTGTTGGCGACCTTGAGCTCTGGCAGCACTACCTACCACCATCCCGATCATCTCTCCAACCGCGCCGAAACCGATTCCTCCGGCGGCGTGCTGCGCAGCTACGGCCATGCCCCATTTGGGGAATCCTGGTACGAGACTGGAACAGCAGACAAATGGAAATTTACTACCTACGAAAGGGATGCCGAATCCGGTCTGGATTATGCCCAATTCCGGTACTATGGTTCTGGACAGGGGAGGTTTCTAAGCGCAGACTTGATGGGTGGGAATCCGCAAGTTCCGCAGTCGTTGAATCGCTATAACTATTCGCGGAACGATCCTGTCAATTTGATTGATCCGTCTGGATTGATGGTGATCTGCTCGCAATGGCAGCACAGTGACGACGGAGGACAGAACTGGTACGGAACTACACCTTGGCAATGCGAAGACACTGAGGGAGGCGGAGGGCATGGGGCTCTGGACGATGGTTCTGCATCCGGCGGTGGCGGCCCCGGCGGTGGCGGCACCGGGGATGGCGGTCGGCGAAACCCAGTTAAGATCGATTTCAAGAAGCTAATGGACTGCATAGCAGCGATGTTCCAGGTTAAGATGACCTCGTTTACGGTAGTCAGTAACGATGGCACACCGGGAACCTTCGCGGGGACGACGCAGAACGGAGAGCAAGTCTCCTTAGCCACTGATGGCACTACGTACACATCGAAAGATCTCTCAGAAATCTACAAAAAAAATGGCGGCACGAACAATGTTAACGGGATGACATTCGACGGCTTCAACTGGACGAGCTGCTGTTGGGGAGGATTCTTCTCCTATCAAACCAGCTATGTGGGCAGCGACTTAGGGTATGGACAGATGCTGGATAATCAAGTACATGAATTGGGGCATCAATTAGCCAAGCAAACTGGGAAGGAACCGGACCTGAATAGCGCCCATAGCGAGAAGCTGGCAACGGACCTTCAGGACTGTTATAACAAAAAACAATGAAATATCTCCTTTGGATTGGACTGGGATTGCTGCTCTTGATTACCATTGCAATTAGTGTCTGTTTGTGGCGCTGTCCGCATATCTTCCGACGTCTTTCCAGAGCAGCTCTGCACCTGAAATATAGTCCATCCTCGGATATCACCTTTCGCGGGAGTGGAATGCAAGGCTATAACTCACATGGTCCGCGCGGTTCACGCTTCGACGGTTCGGTTCTCAAGAGCTCAGACTGCGTTTTCGTAGAGCGGACGATCTATAGATTCCCAACGGCCGAGGACGCTGACGCACAGTTCAACAATTGGGTCCAATCTGCTGTGAGAGTACTGAAGACGGACGAAGACAGCAGCACCCAAAGTCGACGAGCCGTCTTTGAAGGTGGTAAAGACGGTATCGGCGATTTCTTCAATATCATCTTCAAAAAGGAGCACTCAAGCATTGTTCTGTTTATCTCGTCGAAATCCTTGGACCACGCACTTCTGTTTGAGGAGCAAGAGAAAAGGGAATTTGTCGACCTGAATGGCCGTGAAATGCACCATCCTCCAGTATTCAGACCTTCTGACGATGTCAGACATCAGCTTGAGTTCGGCTTCTGTCCCTAGTGAACGCGCAACCAGGAACACCAGCTAAGGGCCGAAAAAGGCTGTTGCGGATTCCCGCTGCAAGCTTCCGGGTGATTCCGATCACGATTCCTGCCTGGATTCCGATCACCGTTCTTGGGTAAAGCCGACAGAACTGCGTTATTTTCCGCGTAGATTCAAGGCCGAAACCGATGCGCAAACTCGGAGGCTGCCATGCTTCAACTCACACAAAACAAGAGACTTTCGCCCCCAAGGCAATGACGCCGGCAAGCCGACGCCGTTTCATCTATGAACAACATATTTCATAATATAAATTATTAGTTGACAACATAATTTAGAGATGTGTTCTACTGAAGATGGAGCCCCTAGGGGCTGCCGTAGTATTTTGATCTTTGACAACTGAATAATGGTGGAAGCCTTGGGTTTTGACCCAAGGTGAGCGCAAGCGAATGAGCGAGCGTGGTGGGAGAAGTGTATGCTCGCGAACCACGCAGTGCTGCGCGATGAAACCGCAGCACCGCCGGCTAGGATTATGAGTCGAGGTGCGGGTTCGCCGACCGTACTAAACTCTCTGCTCTGGGCTCTCTCACCCTGTTTCCTTGCCGCGGGGTTTGAGCCAAAAGCTCAGGATTCCGCGACGAAAAACCCTTCTGCGACGGGTTCTGCGACCAGTTTTGCTTTAACTCTCAATACGATGCGCAGAATCGCAGAATCTACCCCTATATTGGGCTATTGTTTACCAAAGAGTAAAAATTGCTGGTTTTAACCATCAGCGTTGATCAGCGCGAATCTGTGGCTAACGAATCAGCTATGTGCCAAACGAACAACGTAGGGTCGCATGGTTTTCAGATCACGGCGATCACCGGGGTCCCCGGCCACGCGCGGCTTTTGCGTGGCGGGGTGGAGGTCACCGGATCACGCGCGATCACGGCGATTGATGACCTGTTCCCTGTCCCCTGTTAAAAAAGTAGCGCTACCAAAACCCCTCCCGCTACCTCTGCCGCTACCAGGTTTTCGCTGATGACAAAGGAGTTAAAGGCATGGTAGCGGGAGTAGCGGCAAAAAGGCCCTTTCTGAAAAAGGTCGAAAGATTTAGGGGCAAAATTGCACTACAAAAGGTGCAGGAGAATTTCCGGCTTTTGTAAATCTGCGGCAGTCCGCGTGAATCAGCGGCAAAATGGTGTTGCGGTTGATTTGGGTGTTGAGCCAGGAGCTAGTAGCTGCTTTTTCAGTGAAGGAGTTTCGGTTTTGATTTCAAAATTACCCAATTACGAAATTATCCGATTACAAAATTCTTGAAGCGATTGTTCCGGAACAAAAAAATACAATATCGTCCATTCCGGAACGAATATCCCTCCTGTTTTCAATGACGTTACCGAAGTTACCGATTGCCCCCGCGCGACGCAATTCAGCCTTTTAGGGGATCGTAAATCGTCGCGAGAGGTGCAGCCGCCCTGTTTGAATGCCCGAATGGGCATTAGACAGGACGAGTATCAGCGTCTAACGGCTCGCTTGCGAGTCGTGGGCCTTCAGGCAGACGTGAGCGAAGCGAATACGACGAAGAATCTCGGCTAAAATGTGCTTCAGGGCCCGT
>DATDGH010000222.1:0-3947 GCA_036522215.1 Candidatus Angelobacter sp.
AATGCGGAGATGCACATTAGCGGCTGCGGCGCGCGCGAAACCTTCAAAGAAATCGTGCACCAGCTCCGATTGAAGGTCGCCGACCAGCCGCGCGCGCACCCTGGTATTGATCACCGCCGCCGCTCGTCCGCTGAAGTCCACCGCGGCCAGTGCCAGAGTCTCGTCCATGGGCATTACGAAGTATCCTGCGCGCATGATGCCACGCTTGTCGCCAAGCGCTTTCTGAAAAGCCTCTCCCAGCACGATTCCTACGTCTTCCACGGTGTGGTGCTGATCAACGTCTAAGTCGCCTTGGGCTTTCAGCTTCAGATCAAAGGCTCCATGACGCGCAAAGAGCTCCAGCATATGGTCCAGAAAACGGATTCCCGTGGACACTTCATACTTGCCCTGACCCTCGATGGTCAGCGATACCTGAATATCGGTTTCAGAAGTTGAGCGGTGCAGCCTGGCCTTTCTCATCGGACAACCTGCCGCGCTACGTTTTCGGCGATGATCTGCTTAAGGACTGAGACAACGCGCTCCATCTCCTGCTGCGTGCCGATGCTGATGCGGATGCAGTTCTTACAATCCGGCCGATCACGCAACGCAATCCCCTGCTCCTCCATCCCCTGGAGCACCGGCAATCGAGAGTCGCCAAAATCCACCAGCAGAAAATTTGTCTGACTGGGCCAGCACTTCAAGCCCATACGTTCGAGCTCCTGGCGCAGCCACTCGCGCGCAGATCGCACCTGACTCACGTAGTCCGCCACAAATTTACGGTCTCCAAGGGCCTCAGCAAGGCACTCAAGGGCGAATGTATTAATGTTGAACGGAGGGGCAATGCGTCGTAGCACGTCCACTTGCTCCGCAGCACCCGCGAGTATGCCAAGACGCACCCCCGCCAACCCATAGGCCTTGGAAAAAGTGCGCGCGACAAACAGATTGGGAATCCGGCCAATCTGGTCCATCAAAGTCTCGCCACAAAAATCGAAGTAGGCTTCATCCAGCAGGACAGCGACATCCGGCGCGGCTTGCAGGACGCGAAGAACGTCCGTCCTGCTGGCCAACACTCCAGTGGGATTGTTGGGATTGGTAATCACGATTAGACGTGTGCGCGGCGTGATGGCCTGGAGTATTCCCTCAACGGGAAAGGTGTACTCCGGCCCCGCCAGCACACGTACAGTCCTTGCGCCGGAGATCTGGGCAAAAATCTCATACATGGCAAAAGCCGGCGCCACGATGATCATTTCATCATCGGCATCAAGATAAGCCCGGCAGAGCACATCAATGCCTTCATCAGCGCCATTGACCAGGAGGATTTCCTCAGGCTTTACCCCAAGAAAATCGGCCACCAGTTTTTCACCGGATTCACGCCGTGGATAAAGCGCCAGCAGCTTTGCGTCCAGGCTGCGTATTTTAGCCAGCACGCGAGGCGAACATCCGGTAGTGCTCTCGTTCAAATCCAGACGCAAGTCAACCTTGGCGTTGGTCAGCGGCGAGTTATACTCTCGCATTTCGCAAACGCATTTACGGGCTTTAATCATGCGCACACCTCACGCGTATGGATTCCGCATGGGCCGCCAGTCCCTCAGCCTGGGCGAGGGTGATAATCGTGGAAGCGATATGATCCAGTGCCTTGCGGGAGAGGTGCTGAACCGAGATCGTTTTCAGGAAATCCGTAACGCTCAATCCAGCACGAAAACGAGCACCGCCGCAGGTGGGCAATACATGATTGGGGCCAACTGCATAGTCGCCCGCGGCCTGAGCTGAATAATCACCGACGAAGACCGAGCCTGCATTGCGCACCTGCGGCAAATCCTCCTCCTCCACTGTAATGTGCTCGAATGCAATGCGGTTGGCAAATTCCATGGCTTGCCCGCACGAATCGACTACCAGAATCGCACCGCTCCTGGCCATCGCAGCCTTGGCGATTTTATTTTCCCCGACAGCATGGTTCACCTCATCATCAACCTGCCGGGCCAGTTGCCTGGATGATGTGATGAAGATGGCCAGAGTGTCCGGATCGTGCTCGGACTGGGCCACCAGGTCAGCCGCAATATAGCGTGGTTCTCCGTGATGGCTCACAATCAAAACCTCTGTTGGTCCAGCCAGAAAATCGATGGCGCAATCGAATGCCACCAGCTTCTTCGCTGCTGTGACAAACAGATTGCCCGGCCCGACAATTTTATCCACTTGCGGTATGGATTTGGTTCCGTAGGCCAGCGCGGCAACGGCCTGGGCCCCACCAACTCGATAAAATTGCGCCACCTGCAAAAAATATGCCGTTGCCAGGGTTTCGGTGGCAGGGCGCGGCGATACCACGCGGATCTCGCGCACGCCTGCGACCTGAGCAGGAATTACCGTCATGAGCAGAGTGGATGGAAGAGGGTAGCGTCCTCCGGGAACATAGCAACCTGCAGATTCGAGCGGACGAACGATCTGCCCGACATTCATTTCGTAATCGTTCGTGCTACGCCACTCCTGCGGCATCTGCCGTTCAGAGTAATAGCGGATGTTTACGGCTGCGGTGCGCAAAGCCGCGCGAAATTCTTCTGTCGTAGCGTGCCACGCGGCTCTCAGTTCATCGGGAGAGACCCGAAGAGGCTGTTTCGAACCCAGGCCATCCCATTGTTCGGCGTAGCGACGCAACGCTTTGTCACCCTCCTTGCGGACCTCCTCCACAATGCGCCGAACTCTTGTCTCCACTCTGGCCAAATCGGACGAGCCGCGCCTCTCCAGCTTCCGCACCAGATTTTCGGCTTGCCTTCCGCTCAGGACGCGCATCACAGCACCACCTTGTTCAGCGGATATTCCACAATCCCTTCAGCCTTGGCTGCTTTGAGCAGGGGCATGATCTTCCACGCGGTAGTTTCCTCGATGATGGTGTTCACGGCCACCCACTCGCCATCGCTCAGAGCAGAGATGGTTGGCTTTTGCAGGGCAGGAAGCACGGCCAGCACTCCGTCGAGATCTTTTTTTCGCACATTCAGCATCAGGCCTACGCGGCCCTGGGCGTAAATTGCGCCGCACAGCATCAAGGCGAGGTTTTCAATTTTGCGCTGTTTTTGTGGGTCGGCCCAGGAGTTCTGGTTGGCAATGAGTTGTGTATTCGATTCCAGGACGGTCTCAAGAATGCGCAAACGGTTGGCGCGAAGGGAACTGCCGGTCTCAGTAATTTCCACGATGGCGTCTGCCAGGGTGGGCGGCTTGACTTCAGTAGCGCCCCAGGAGAATTCCACTCGCACTGGAATGTTCCGGCTCGCGAAAAAACTTTTAGTTACACTCACCAATTCCGTGGCAATGGTCTTTCCTTCCAGGTCTTCAGCTTTCTGAAATCCGGAATCTTCCGGCACTGCCAGCACCCAGCGCACTTTGCCCAGGCTCTGCTTGGCATAGATCAGTTCGGCCGCAGTGACGACGTCCAAGCCGTTTTCGATGACCCAGTCTTTGCCAGTAAGACCACAATCGAGCGCGCCATGGTCTACATATCGTGCCATTTCCTGGGCCCGGATCAACATGCATTCGATCTCCGGATCGTCAGTGTTGGCAAAATAAGAGCGGCTGCTGGTGTAAATGTTCAGGCCGGCGCGCTTGAGCAGCGCGATGGTAGACTCTTGCAAACTGCCCTTCGGAATTCCCAGACGGAGCTTCATCGAGGCGCCTCCGTTGTTCTGACTGCGACAGGTTCTGTGAAGCAGGATTTGGCGCCGGTGTGGCAGACCACTCCGTCGCCCTCTACCTTTACGCGAAACAACAGCGTGTCGCGATCGCAGTCTGTGAGTGCGGAGACGATGCATAAACGATTGCCGGACGTCTCGCCCTTGGTCCACAGTTTCTGGCGCGTCCGCGAATAAAAGGTGACATAACCTGAATCCACGGTTTTGGCAAAGGCTTCCGGGTTCATGAAGCCGACCATCAGGACTTCGCCGGTGGTATCTTCCTGGACTATAGCTGGAGCCAGTCCATCC
>DATDGH010000223.1:0-6639 GCA_036522215.1 Candidatus Angelobacter sp.
TCAATGCCATTATCGCCGGCTTCGAGCGTCTCGGATACATCACTGACCCGGCGCTGGCTACGGCAATCTATCTGCTGATCAAACTGGGCAAACCCATTTTGCTGGAAGGACATGCGGGGCTGGGCAAAACCGAAGTAGCCAAGGTGCTCGCCGAATTTCTGGGAGCGCGACTGATCCGGTTGCAATGCTACGAAGGGCTAGACGTGAACTCGGCCGTCTACGAATGGAATTACCAGAAGCAATTGCTGGCCATCAAGATGGAGGAGAAAACCAATCAGAGCATTGAGGAAAAGGAAAAGCACATTTTCAGCCGCGATTTCCTGCTGGAGCGTCCCTTGCTGCAAGCCATCATGGCGGACGATGCCTCGCCGGTCCTGCTGATAGATGAAGTTGACCGCTCTGATGAAGCCTTTGAAGCTTTCCTGCTTGAACTGCTCTCTGATTTCCAGATCACGGTACCTGAACTGGGCACGGTCAAGGCGCGACACATTCCTTATGTCGTCGTCACCTCCAACCGCAGCCGTGAACTGGGTGATGCGCTCAAGAGACGCTGCATCTTTCACTGGATTGACTGGCCCAGCCTGGAAAAAGAGATGAAGATCGTCCACACGCGGCTGCCGCACATCGAGGAGGCACTGGCGAAACAGGTAGTCCACTTTATTCAGGCAGCGCGGCAACTGAATCTGATGAAACCTCCCGGTGTCGCGGAGACGCTGGACTGGGCGCAGGCGCTGCTCTCATTGGAGAAAAATTATCTGGACGCAGAGGTGGTTCAGCAGACCCTCGGCTGCGTTTTCAAGTCAGCCGATGACATTGCCAGAGTTAAGGATGCGGCAATCGAACTTAATGTGTGATCAGCCGTCACTGGTACATCTTTAAAATCTTCTGCATCGGAACTTCCGTTCCCAACGCAGCAGACAGCCAACAGCTCGCTTTATAATAAAAAGATTCAGCCTCAGTGCCGGGCCTCACTGTGTGGTCTGGTTTGGTTTTTGCTGTTGATTTTGGTTTTAGTTTTGACTTTGATTTTGGTTTTGATTTGGATTTTGCCAATTACTAACTACTAGAGCAGAACCAGAGTTGATGTAGCCCATCAAAATCTGTGAGCCGCGCTATCGCGCGTCTCAGAGACGTAGCATGCTACGTCTCTACGCCATCGGTTCATGGCATTTGGACTACAGCTTCGCTGTTTTTTCTTTAATTACTAAATAACTGTTCTTCATGCTTTCTTCCAACGAAGCAATCGTCGTGCGCGGTGCACGTGTGCACAATCTCAAGAACATTGACTTTGAGATTCCGCACAATGCGCTAACAGTCGTGACCGGGGTCTCCGGCTCCGGCAAGTCGTCCCTGGCCTTTGACACCATCTACGCTGAAGGCCAGCGGCGCTATGTGGAGTCGTTGTCGGCTTACGCTCGGCAATTCCTGGAGCGAATCGAGAAGCCGGATGTTGACCTGATTGAGGGCATCGCCCCGGCCATCGCTATCCGGCAAAAGAATTCCACCAGGAATCCGCGTTCTACCGTCGCCACGGCCACGGAGATTTACGATTACCTCCGCCTGCTCTATGCCCGCGTGGGACGCACCTACTGCCGCCAGTGCGGCCAGCAGGTGAAGAAAGATACTGTGGATGAGATTGCCAGGGCGGTGCTGGCCCTGGGTGAGGGCACACGGCTGAATGCGCTGTTTCCGGTGCAGCACGCCGGCGCTCCCGCCGAGGCCAGGAAGGGCCGCAGCAAAACCAAGAAGAGCAAAGCAATTCCCTTTTCCCAGTCGCCCATCAAAGAACGGTTGTTTGATCTGCGCAAGCGCGGATTCAACCGGCTATTTCAGAACAATCAGGTCTTTGAGTTCTCCACTCCGGAATCACTGCTCGATATCGATTTCAGCCAGCCGGTTTACGTCCTGGTGGACCGCATTGTCGTGGCCTCTGACCAGCGGTCGCGCATCGTGGATGCGGTGGAGTTGTCTTATCGCGAAGCCGGCGAGGTGCTATTCCAGACGGCGGCGCGCGAAGACGAGGCTCAAGAGCAGCTCCGGTTTGCCTCGCGCTTTGAATGCAAGCGCTGCCAGATCCGCTATGAAGAGCCGGAGCCGCGTCTGTTCTCCTTCAACAATCCGTTTGGCGCCTGTCCGCGATGCCAGGGATTCGGCAACACTATTGATTTCGATATGAATCTGGTGATTCCCGACTCATCCAAAAGCCTGAATGAAGGCGCGATCGAGCCGTGGACCAAGCCCAAATACCGCACCCTCAACCAAGACTTGAAGAAGTTCGCCCGGCAGCACGATATCCCTCTGGACGTTCCCTGGCACGATCTGGACCGCGACCAGCAGCAGATGGTGATGGAAGGTGAAGGTCGTTTCCCCGGCGTTCAAGGGTTTTTCGCCTGGCTGGAGCGCAAGAAATATAAGCTGCATGTGCGGGTATTTCTGAGCCGCTATCGCGGATACGCCCAATGTCCTGACTGCGGTGGCGCGCGGCTGCGGCGGGACGCACTTCAAGTAAAACTTGAAGGTAAGAACATCTGCGAGGCGGCTTCCCTCACCGTGGAACAGGCAGCGGCATTCTTCGATAGCCTCAAGCTCTCCTCTGAGGAGCACGAGATTGCTGGCCAGATTCTGGAGCAGATTCAGCATCGCCTCAAGTTCCTGAACGATGTTGGCCTGGAATACCTTTCTCTGGATCGCCTGGCATCCACCCTGTCCGGGGGCGAATCGCAACGGATCCAACTCGCCACCTCGCTCGGTTCGCGCCTGGTGGGCGCGCTCTACGTTCTGGATGAACCCTCGATCGGCCTGCATAGCCGCGATACCTCCCGGCTCATCAACATCCTGCATGAGTTGCGCAACCTGGGAAACACCATTCTTGTGGTGGAGTACGATCAGGAGGTAATGCGCTCTTCCGATCGCATCCTTGATCTAGGACCGGGCGCGGGTGAAAATGGCGGACAGGTGATTGCAGCGGCCACCTATTCCGAACTCAAGAAGATTCCTGCTTCGCTGACCGGCCGCTATCTCAGTGAAGAACTGCGCATTCAAATCCCACAAAATCGCAGGCAACCAGGAACGCCAGTTATCCAGGTTGAGGGGGCGCGCGCCCACAATTTGAAGAACATCGCCGTGGACATTCCGCTGGGAATGCTGGTGGCCATCACCGGAGTCTCCGGCTCAGGCAAGTCTACCCTGGTGCACGATGTGATCTACCAGGCGCTGGCGGCGGAAAAAGGAATTACCAGTGGCCCCGGCCCGGCGATCAATGGCTTCAAGAAGATAACCGGCAGTCAATACATTTCGGATGTGGTGCTGGTAGACCAGTCGCCCATCGGACGGACTCCACGCTCGAACCCGGTCACATATATCAAGGCATTCGATACCATCCGGGACGTCTTTGCCTCTACTGCCGAAGGGCAAAAACGCGGCTACGCCGCAGGCCACTTCTCTTTCAACATTCCCGGCGGACGCTGCGAAACCTGCCAGGGCGATGGCACCGTGACCGTGGAAATGCAGTTCCTGGCTGACGTCGAATTGATCTGCGAGGACTGCAAAGGCACGCGATACAAGCCCGGAGTACTGGAGGTCCGGTATAAAGGCAAGAACATTCATGAAGTGCTCAACCTCACTGTGCGTGAAGCCATGCACTTTTTCTCCGGCGTGCCTAAAATCACTGACAAACTGCGCGTGCTGGAAGAAGTGGGCCTGGGATACCTGCGCCTGGGACAGTCAGCCACCACCTTGAGCGGAGGCGAGGCGCAGCGCATGAAGCTGGCCGCGCACTTGATTCCCGCCGTCCGCGCCCGCGACTTTGAAGCGGAAACTCCGGAAGAGAGAGCAGAACGCAGAAAAGCCCGCGCAGGCAAGGGCGCTCTCTACATCTTCGATGAGCCCACCACCGGGCTGCACTTCGATGATGTGAGCAAGCTGCTGGCTGCCTTTCGCAAGCTGATTGATGCCGGTGGCTCCGTTTTGGTGATCGAGCACAATATGGACGTGATCAAAACCGCTGACTGGATCATCGACCTGGGCCCCGAGGGCGGCGATCGAGGTGGCCAGGTAGTAGTAGCGGGGCCGCCCGAGACCGTGGCCGAAAACACGAAATCTTATACAGGAAAATGGCTGTCCCGCATTTTACAATTAGGCCAGAGCGCGAATGGGCATCAGTAGCATATTAGCGGCCGCTTTAGTGCTGATCTCGGCAATCGGATCATCTTTTGCAATCGGGTCATCGGTTTCAATTACCCAATTATCAGTTTACCCAATCACGCAATTCTCGCAGCTTACCAACTTCCTCTTGCAGCGGGGACGCCAGCGGCCCCAGACGTCTGATGAGCTGCAGCAAGCCGAATCACTTCTCCAGAATCAGAAGTATGCAGAGGCTGAAGTGCAGCTTCAATCATTGACCGCCACTCAAGGTGAAAATCCGCAAGTCTGGTTTGATCTGGGATTCACGGAAAGTCATTTAGGAAAAACCTCAGAGGCTTCCGCTGCTTACAAGAAAGCGGTTGACTTGAGTCCCACATGGTTTGAGGCGAATTTGAACCTTGGTCTCACTCTGGCCAAAGCAGGAAATCGCGCCGATGCGGCCACCGCTTTGCGCGCTGCTACCGCACTCAAACCCACAACCAATCCCGTAGGCCAAGGCAGCAATGCCTGGCTTTCTCTGGGTCAGGTACTGGAAGAGAGTGATCCAAATGAGGCTTTGGCGGCCTACCAGAAAGCTCTGGAGATAAATCCTGCGAACATTGAAGCCGCAGCAGGCGCCGGAAAACTGCTGGAGGCGCGAGATAACATAGCGGAGGCGGAAAAGGTATATCTTGTGGCCGCCAACCTGGGCGGCAGCAGCGGAATGGAGCGGCTGGTCAGCCTCTATATCAGGCAAAAACGCCTGTCCGATGCGGAAAGCTGGCTGCGGAAGTATCTGGCCGCGAATCCGCAAAACGCGGCTGCCCAAGTGCAACTTGGACGCCTGCTGGCTACCGAGGGCAAGACCAAGGAAGCAATCACCGAGTTGCAGGGGACCAACAGCTCCGCAGCCGATCCTGCAATCAGCCGGGAGTTGTCGTCTCTCTACCTTGAAGATAAACAGTACGATGCGGCGGCAATCATCCTGCGAGACCTGGTGCAAAAGAATCCCAAGGAGGGCGAACTCCACTGCAACCTGGGCAGCGCTTTCCTACACCAACACAATTATGCGGAGGCTGAGGCTGAGCTGATTCAGGGGCTGAACCTCAACCCTCGGCTGGACAATGCGTACTGGGAGCTGGCCTTTGCCGCCCAACAGAACAAGCATTATGAACTGGCAATCCGTGTGCTGGATGCTCGCGGGAAACGCTTGCCGGAAATCGCCAGCACCTACTGGATTCGCGCTGTCGCTTACGACAGCCTGGGAGCGTTCAAGCCGGCAGCGGAAAATTACAAGCTATTTCTGGCCAGCGATGGGGGAAAACTGCCAGACGAGGAGTTTAAGGCGCGGCACCGTTTAAAAGCCATTGAACACTGAAAATCAGTAATTAGTAATTAGTAGTTAGCAAAGGCAAGACAACACGAAACATTTCAGAGGAGTTGAGAGAATTGATGCCTGAGTGATTTTGCCATCGAATAACAAAGACAAAACCTGACGGCAACACGGTTTTGCTAACTACTAAACACTAAGCACTAAATACTTGTCGGATGCGTCGACTTACTTTCATCCTCGCGATTCCAGTACTGAGCATGGTTATGCTCGCTGCTCAAAGGAGTATTGATGGCCTGAAGGAGGAAGCGGACAAAGCTGAAGGAGGGCATCAGGCGCGGCTGTGTTCGGAGCTGGCGCAAACCCTGGTCGGCGTCGCTGATCAACAATTTACCGACGGAAATCCCGATCAAGGCCAAGCCACGGTGCAGGACATTTTGAAATATGCTCAGAAGGCGCGTGATGCTGCCATTAAAAGCCATGACAACTTGAAGCAGACGGAGATCCGGCTGCGGGAAACACAACGGCGACTGAACAGCCTGAAACGCACTTTGGCGTTGGAGGACCGGCCGCCGCTGGACAATGTTGAAAAGAAGATCGAACAATTTCGCCAGGACCTGCTGGATACGATGTTTGGATCCAAGAAGAAAGGCACAACATGAGACGGGCAAAAAACATTCTTCTTATTGTTCTGCTGCTGACCATGGTCGCCGCTGCCCGAAAGCGCGATCCTCTTACTGAGGCTGAAACCGACCAGTTGCGCGAAGTGGCCATGGAGCCCCAGAACAGGTTAAAGCTTTACATTAAGTTTGCCGAAGTCCGCCTTCTTGCCATTGATCAACTTCGCTCCGATCCCAAAGCAGCTAATGGCCGGGGAAAGAAAATCCACGACCTGCTGGAGGACTTTACCGCCATCCTCGATGAGATCAACGACAACCTCGACACCTATGAAGGACGGCCGCTGAACAAAGACGATCGCAAGGCCTTCCACAAGGGACTGAAAGAGGTGATTGAGTCCAATGAGAAGTTCGACTTGAAGCTTCGCACATTGAAATCAGCCGAAGACTCGGACCCGCAGGCTAAAAAAGAAGCTGCTGATTATCAGTTTGTTCTAGCCGATGCCCAGGATGCGCTTAAATCCAGCGGGGACATGGCCCGCGAATATCTCAACCAGAAGGATCCTGGCG
>DATDGH010000224.1:0-7668 GCA_036522215.1 Candidatus Angelobacter sp.
AATGTAGTTACCTTCAGCTTGCACTGCCACAATCTCGGCTACATCCAAGAATAGGATTTTACCTTTTGCCTTAATCGCGATTCGCGGCGCCTGTCGTTTTGGAATAACCTCCAACTGCCGCAAGACTCGCATGAGGTTTGCAGCATCAACGCGGATTACCGTAGGCAATGATGTATCTGCAGCTTCGCAGAACTCATCCGCCGTCGATTCAAGAGTGTCATCCCGTTTACTCCTGGTGGAGCAAATCGTAGCTCCCCGTAGTGGGCGAGCCGAAACGTCCGCATTAGCGTGAGCAGCTGGTTGAGCAAACACCTCACGTGCAATGGCCTTCTGATCCTGAATCTCGCGGGCGCTCATGATGAAACCCCTTGCTCTCTCGTTTCGACTTTCTGCTACCCGAAGTGAGATTGACGAGTGCACTGCTCCTAAATGAAATGGTCCTACATAACCGGAGCAGCGGATCCGTCTGACCACCTGCCCACGGGAACGATAAACACGTCGATTGGTTGCGCGCCTTTGAATTGTGGAATCAGCATTACCGGTGACTTAGGCAGATCGGCGCCCCACGCCTTGCCTTCCAGTGGAGGCGCATAAAACATCAAGTGGGCCAGATTGTGATCCTCGGCATCGGTGAGATAAGCACTCTTTGACATCATGTAACTCATGGCGCCGGATTCGAGCGGTGGCAATTCACCCTTTTCGAAGGCTGCCCTGTTACCTTCGATGATCTCAGTTTTCGTTCGTCCTGCTAACACCATTTCTGTTCTTTTGTAAGTGGTGGGCAAAACAGACCGCGCGGCCGGCGGATTGAAACAGATTGGGCCCCGAATCCTGGGGTTCCAAAACTCCGGAGCATCGGACGGGGACATCCACCCCCGCTCCACAGCACACACAAAGCCGTTCTTCCCCTCGACGGCAGTTTCGTAGCCGTGGCGCCCGAGGACCAGAATTTTTGCATCGCCCGATATAGAATCCGGCGCCGCGCTTCGCGCCAAGGCAATCTCGGCATTTCGGTCTGCCATGAGGTACTGATCGAGTGGCGCCATGCCTGAATATGTTTTCTTGGGCGCCTGTGCTTGCCCTTGCTTCATTCCAAACAGCGCAAGGACCAGAGTGAAACTTAGAGAAGCTATCACTGCCAATCTTCTGTGGTTCATTCGTTCCTCCTAGGTTAGGATCGCCGCCGTCGCCTCTCACGAGGGTTGTTTTGATATCGTCATCGGTGAGGTAGGCTTCCAACGAGCGCCGGGCTTTCGGCGCTCGTTGGAGTCCGGTTCTAATCAGTGATGATCCCATCTACTGTTGGCGGATTAAGGCTAGTAACAGCGATGCGGGAGCCCCCGCTAATCTGATTCAGCTCTTCGGCTGTCAGTTCGCGAGCGCCTGTACGGTTCAATACTCGATTCGACATGATTTTGCTCCTTTGATTTAGATATCCTTCACCCTTACACCGGAGACCTTGCAATAAATACAATTCAGGCTATTCACCTAACAAAGCAATACACAAGCTTGCTCCAGTGCTCCACGCAAATGACTCCTTCTTCCGTTACTGGTTTGTTATTGAGAGCCACGGATTTGATCATTCCTCTCCTTACCATCAGTCCCTCCGTCCACTCTCGCCTCGGCGCCTGCGGCAGTCGATGTCCCGCTTGCGGTTGCCCGGCGCACGAAGAGTCCGGAGCCACCCCACAATATTTCTGATTCCCACATTCCACACTTTCGGATCTTGAGCGTTCTTTGCCAACACTTCGTAGCCTTCGACCATCGCGATCAGAAAGCTGGCAGTCTCTTCCGGAATCAGGTCGCGGCGGACCGTCCCTTCAGACTGTCCCTTCCGCAAAGCAGTGGCAATGCCTTCTTGCCAGGCATGGAAGATTTTCTCCAATCGCTTGCGGAACTGTTCGTCGAGCTGAGACATCTCCTGCGTCAAATTGACCAGGGGACAACCGCCCTTTATGTCTCTTGGCCGAACTGGTATTGCCTGTACAATGCCGATCAAAGCATCGATCGGGTCCTTGTCCTTGCTCCGTTGCAGAGGAAGCAACCACCTGTCACGCGGGAGTTTTGCGACGATCTCTTCGATAATGGCATGTCCCAGAGCTTCCTTGCTTTCGAAATGGTAGTAGAGCGCTCCCTTGGTGACGTTGGTGGCGGCCAGAATGGTGTCTATCCCGGCGCTCTGGAAGCCCATTTTGTAGACCTCCCGAAAAGCCGCTTGCAGCAAGCGTTCCCGCGTGCGCTGTGGATCACGCAACCTTCGCTTCTTGTCATGTTGCATTTAACATACCAACCAGTTTGTATGTTCTTAGTCTGCCAACCAGTATGTATGTTAATGATCTGACAAGTCAATCACAATTGAGCGGTCTGACTTTTGGCTGCTGCCGTTCTCAAATTTCATAACCTCCCGCCAGTGTTGTATGAAAAGTGGGAGAAACAGTCGCTCTGGCCGTTTTGGGATCGTCGCGGGAGTTTGTTAGTCCGCCACTGGTTTTCGAACTTTGAAATGTTGGGCCTGTTGTGTCGCGTAATCGTTGTGAACGTGGAACAGCAAATGCTTTCTCAATAGTTGCTCAGCAGGAATCTGTGAAGTTGTGAGCCAATTCTGCTCTCAATTGCACACTCACTGTCCGAGCGCCGAGCGGATCTGGCGTAAATCGCCAGTCATCTCGGCACCACAACTTTACCGGAGGAAAAGAGAAGATATGAGCACGTTTAGACAGTTGCGGAATTTCTGGATACCGTGGGTTACGACGATTGTTCTGGCTTGCTTCAGCCATGCCGTCGCTCAAAAGAGCTACAGGGTTACCGATTTGGGCGTTCTGAACGGCAATGACAATCTGGGTTGTGCCATGGACCTCAATAATCACGGCTGGACGTTGTCCATGAATGGGGTCCTGGACCCTGTGACCAATTTTAGCGGGGCGAAAGTTTTATCAGGCCACGCGGCGATAAACATCGGCGAACTCAAGATCGACCTGGGCACGCTTGGAGGACCGAACAGTTGGATGAACTGGGGCGGCATCAACGACCGCGGGGAAGCCGTGGGTATGGCCGAAACATCTGCTCCAGATCCGAATGGCGAAGACTTTTGCGCCTTCGGCACAAAGCTTACGTGTCGCCCGTTTCTTTGGCGAGAAGGCCACATGAGCGCTCTCCCGACGCTGGGCGGAAATAACGGGTCGGCCAGCGACATCAATAACCGCGGACAAATCGCAGGCACTGCGGAAACGACAGTCGCTGACTCCGGATGCCCAGCTAGCGCGCCTATGCACACTATATTGCCGGTAATATGGGAAGAAGGCAAAGCCCAGCCACTGCCTACGGTGGGTGGCGATCCAGACGGGGTCGCATTCGCGATCAACGCTCGAGGCCAAGTCGTAGGCGAGTCGGGAATCTGCGCCGGTGCGCTTCACGCCATATTGTGGGAAAGAGGCACTGCCATCCCGCTTCCTGACATCGGAGGTGGCGCTCTCGCCCAGGGCATGAACGACCGGGACCAGATTGTTGGGACAATCGGCAGCACTGACGGCACAACCGAGTTTGCCGCGCTTTGGCAGAACCGCGTACTTACAAACCTCGGCACTCTGCCAGGAGATTTTGCCGCCATAGCCACCGGCATCAATAACCGGGGCCAAGTGGTGGGAAGCACCCTGGACTCCGGCTTCAACTGGTCGCATGGCTTCATCTGGCAGGACGGCGTGATGACCGACCTCAATACGCTGTTTCCTGCAGAATCCAACCTCTTCGCAACCATGGCTAACAAGATCAACGAGCACGGACAAATCTCGGGCATGGCAACGGTGCTCAGCGGGCCGCATGCGGGCGATATCCACGCCTTTCTGGCAACCCCTGTAGACGAAAGAGTAGAAACCTCGATTGCAGATATCGCACCTGCACACCCGAAATCCGTTTTGTCCGGGCAGAATAGTCGCGGGCTGTTCCTGATGTTCGGAGGCCCATTCCGGCAATAAAGGGTATTTTTGGACCTTCCGCACCATGGAGCAGGCGCAAGCGTGGCGCAACTCCACGCTGTTCCATTTTGGGAACGCCGATGCCATTCTCTGCTGGAATTTCGTGCCGTCTACCGTCAAGCCCTTGCCTTCGTGATAGGCTTCGCGGCAGTGCCGGGACACACTGACAAATCCCGGCACTCACCAAAAGGAGGTAAAGAAAGATATGAACGATCAGAATAGAGTGTTGAGCCGCCAGGGCGCGCGTCAATTGACGCTAGAGGAAAACGAGCGCGTCAATAGAGGTTTTATTACCTTTTCGCTCTGTACTGCGGGGCCTTCCCCCGATGGAGATGTTCGTCCATTTGAAGCCGGCTGTTAAATGAACAGGGTGGCGTTTGCACCGGCGCCACCCTTCGACTCTGAACGAGTAGGGAAAGAATCTAAGGGGTCTGGGAGGGTCTGCGGCCACGTGAAAATCCCATGAGAATCAACAGCAGTTTCCTCTCTAGCTTGGCGGGATCGGAATGACAAGGCTTGAGCTTGCAATTGACTCATGAAAATATTTTCGACTATGAAAATCGTGACTTCCTGCACTGGCACTGGTTTTTGCAGCGATGTAGGCTGCCTTCAGTCCTTTGAACGAGGAACTTATGCAACCGAATCGTCTGCGAACCAGTCATTCCAAGTTTTACCCCGTGGCGGTGATTGTTCTGTCGTTTGTCGCTCTCTGTTATCCACAATCCGGACCTCCGAAGCTTGGCCCCTCGAACATGCCGGCAGATCTCAACGGCACCTCGGGCTCGGTGACCGGCTACGTGAGAGACCTGGCCTGTCCCTACCGCAATCGCAGCAAGGAAGCGGCTCATCCGCCCGACGACAGTTGCGTCCAGGAGTGCGTGAAAGCCGGCGCTCCGCTGGGCATCATTACCGAAGACGGGACCATTTACAACGTGATCTCACACACCATGCCGGATACCGACGAGCGCGCGCGCCTGCTGCCTTATGTGGCCAAGACCGTCCGGGTCACCGGGCGGGTGTTTGAGCGCAACGGTTCCCATGCCATCGCCATCGACAAGATCGAAATTGCTTCGAAATGATCTTGACGGGGCATGGGCGGGCTTAGGTACTCGCCCATGCCCGCTTCAGTCAGCGCGCAATCCATGACTTCCGGCACATCTCATCGCAAGAGGGAACCTGAGATAATCTGGGCAGTTGCAACGAATTTTGCCATCCTCGCCGCAGTATCACCTCGCATTTCGTGTTGCGGGACTTTTTATCTGGACCTTTCTTTCCTTGCCGGCCTTCGATAGTTCCACCCGCAAAGGAGAATCCATTTCATCCGGCCAGTGGATCGCGTGGCTGGCATTGTTCTTTTTTTTCGCGCCGGCATTCTGGATCAGTTCCAGTCCCAGGGCACGCGCAGCGTGGGTGCGGGTGGTTGCGCTTGCCGTACAGACGGCTTGCGTTTTGGGGATGACGGCGATTTACCAGGGATACCTGGTGGGCTTCCTGCTGGTCATCGTCTCCTGGCAGTTGGCGCTGGTGTTGCCGGTGCGAGCGGCCGTTGGTTGGGCGATCGCAGACTCAGGCTTGTGGATCTTCTTTCAGGAGCCGCACTACCACCTGGGCTGGCGCTGGAGTGCAACCGGCGCCCTTCTTGGCTTCCAGGCTTTTGCCATCATCACCGCTGCGATTGCCAGGAGCGAAGCCAGCGCGCGTGAAGACCAGGCGCGCATCAACGCCGATCTGGTTTCGACTCGGGAACTGCTGCGCGAATCCAGCAAGGCTGGAGAACGAATCCGGATCGCACGCGAACTCCATGACGTGGTTGGTCACAACCTGACAGCATTATGCCTTCATCTGGAAGCTGCTTTGCATCTTACCGGCGATCCGCTGGCCGCGACACTCGAAAAGGCGTTGTCCGTAGCGAAACAACTGCTGGATGAGGTGCGAACGGTGGTAACCGGGTTCCAGGATAGTGATCACATCGACCTGCGCCGGGCGTTCGAGGTTCTCGCACACAACGTGCCCAGAATTGCGCTGGTCATCCAGATTCCTGACAATCTGGTCATTACCGATACCGCAAGGGCCCATGCCGTGGTGCGCTGCGTCCAGGAGATCACCACCAACACGCTGAAGCATTCCGACTCGAAAAACCTCCGGATTCAGATCTACCTTCGCGACGGCGCGATCGAGATTGAAGCCCGTGACGACGGATCGCCGGTAGAGACGAAGAAACCTGGAACCGGAATCTCCACCATGCGGAAGCGGCTGGAAGAACTTGGAGGCGGCTTGACCATCGATTCGCAGTCAGAGGATGGGTTTCACCTGAAGGCATGGCTGCCAGCCGGTGACGGCATGGAGGTCCGGTGATCCGGGTACTGCTGGTCGAGGACCAGACACTCGTGTCCGAAGGCCTGGAGATGCTGCTGAACCTGGCCGAGGACATACGCGTGGTGGCGCGGGCTGCCAACGGAATGGATGCGCTCCGGCGCGTGCAGGAGCACCCTCTGGACCTGATGCTGTTGGATGTTCGCATGCCCAAAATGAACGGTATTGACGTCCTCCGGGAAATGAAAACCAAAGCCCTGGCAGTGCCCACGATCTTGCTGACAACATTCGACGATGATGCTGCTTTGCTCGAAGGCATCCGGCTGGGCGCAAAGGGATACTTGCTCAAGGATGTCTCGCTTAAGAAACTGACGGAGGCGATTCGGCTGGTGGCCGGAGGCGGCAGCATGATCAATCCGGTAGTCACCGAAAGGCTCCTCGAGGGAATCAAAGCCGCGCCGCTGCCGCCGGACAATGGCTACGACTCAGAGGGGCTCACACGCCGCGAAGCCGAGATCATTCGGATGATGACCGGGGGCTACAGCAATCGCGAAATCGCTGCTGCTCTGGATATCTCGGAGGGAACGGTGAAGAACCATGTTTCGAATATCCTCTCCAAGCTGGGTGTGCGGGACCGCACGCGCGCAGTGCTCAAGGCCATAGAGAAGGGGCTGGTCTAGCCAGAAAGAGTACTTAGTAATTGGTAATCAGCAAAACCTGGCAAAAACCAACGGCAAAACCAGGATGCAAAGGCCAAGAGCTAAGAGCCAATGGCTGGTATTCTGTACCCATGTGCGGGCGCTACAGATTGACTCGCGATGGGAAGCAGATTGTCGAAGACTTTGCGATTGAAGGCGAGATGGAGGTGGAGTGGTCGCCTCGCTATAACATCGCGCCCACTGACCCGGTTCCTGTCGTTCGCCAGGACCGAAAGAATCCTGTCCGACATTGCACGTTGATGCGATGGGGGTTGATTCCCTTCTGGACGAAGGGCCGTGCCACCGGTGCGCCGATGATCAATGGCATGGCGGAAACGGCGACCAGCAAGCCAGCATTCCGGCAGGCCATGCAGGCCCAGCGATGCCTGGTTCCGGCCGATGGATTTTACGAGTGGCTGAAGACCGGGCCGAAGGAAAAGCAGCCCTACAATTTCGGGATGGCGGATGGTTCCCTGTTTGCCTTTGCCGGACTCTGGGACCGCTGGAGAGACGAAGAGGGCAATCCGGTCCTCTCCTGCACCATACTCACCACGCGTCCCAATGCCCTGGTGGCGGAGATCCATAACCGCATGCCGGCGATCCTTCGGCGTGAGGATTACGACCTGTGGCTCGACCCCGGAATCACGGATCCCGCCAAAATAACAGATCTGCTCGCGCCATTCGAT
>DATDGH010000225.1:0-4706 GCA_036522215.1 Candidatus Angelobacter sp.
ATCGCCTTGATGGATGGCACGCACCAGCGCTGCAGATTCCAGCAGGTCATCGCGGGTGGTGGGAAAGAAACGGCCTTTGGGAATGGCTCCGCGCCAGTGTCCGGATCGTCCAACCCGCTGCAAGGCGACAGCAATGGAACGCGGCGAGCCGATGTGACACACCAGCTCCACGTGTCCAATGTCAATGCCCAGTTCCAATGAAGCTGTAGCAACCAGCGCCCTGATCTCGTTGTTTTTGAGCTTGCGCTCCGCATCCAAGCGCAGCTTGCGCGCCAGGCTGCCGTGATGCGCAGCCACATTGCCTTCTCCCAGCCGATCGGCAAGATTGAAAGCCACACGCTCCGCCAGCCGTCGCGTGTTGACGAACACCAGAGTGGACTTGTGCTGCTGCGCGAGAGCGGAGATGCGGTCATAGACTTCGTCCCATAGCTCATTGCTGGCGATTGGGCCAAGTTCCTGCCCGGGGACTTCAATGGCCAGGTCTATGGCGCGTTTGTGTCCGATCTGAACCACAACCGGATCGGGACGTCCGCTGCCGGTGAGAAAGTGAGCGACTTTTTCGATTGGCTTCTGGGTGGCGGACAGGCCGATGCGGGTTAACCCACGAGAATTGTGTGGCGCAGGCGCCCCCGCCTGTGGATTTGTTAGTTCTTCGAGCCGTTCCAGGGACAGGGCCAGATGCGCGCCGCGCTTGTCATCTGCCACGGCATGAATTTCATCCACGATCACCGTCTTCACGTCGCGCAGGATGGCGCGGCTTTTCTCCGCGGTGAGCAAAATGTAGAGCGACTCAGGCGTAGTCACCAGGATGTGCGGCGGGCGACGGAGCATCTGCTGGCGCTCATGCATCAGCGTGTCGCCGGTGCGCACGGCGGTGCGGATGGGCGGCATGAGCAGACCTCTTTCGCCCGCCAGCGCCATGATTTCCCCCAGGGGCGCTTCCAGGTTTTTCTGGATGTCATTGCCCAGCGCCTTGAGCGGTGAAACATAGAGGATTTCCGTGCGGTCGCTGAGATTGCCGGCGAGCGCTTTTCTTACCAGGCCGTCGATGCAGATCAAGAATGCCGCCAGGGTCTTGCCAGATCCGGTAGGAGCCGAGATCAGTGTGGTGCGGCCAGCCAGAATATGTGGCCATCCTTGCTCCTGGGGTTCAGTGGGCGTGCCAAACTTGCGCACAAACCACTCCTGGACCAAAAGATGCGCCCAGGCCAGAGACTCAGGAACCGGGATGGAGGGGGACATCAACTTATTGTAACGGATTTTCGCTTAAAGTTCGCCCTTGAAGGGCAGTAGTCAGTACTTAGTAATTAGTAGACAGCAAAGTCAAATTCAGAACCAAAGCAAAAGCTACATCACCACGGCGACACTGAGGCAAAGACACACGTTGTATCGAAGCCACAACCCAATCAGCCGCAGATTTTCGCAGATGTGCGCAGATCAAACCTTGAGGTATAAAAATTCAAAACCAAGTTCTATTTGCCCTGCTCTGCCGCACCTTGCCGTTATCATCGGCTTCCTGGCAGCTATTAGACTGGTTCTGTGGTTGTGGCATTTATCATTCTCGGCGTCCTGGCCGTTCTGATTGTGGTCCAGGCGGTTTACGTTCGCCGCGATCGGCGTCGGTTTCCGCCTCCAGGGACGCTGGAGGACGGCCTGCACGTCCTGCAACTCGGCGCCGGATTTCCAGCGGTTGTCTTTGAATCCGGAATCGCCAATTCTTCGCTGAGCTGGAGCCTGATCCAGCCACAAGTTGCCAGGTTTGCCACAACTTATTCTTATGATCGCGCCGGCTTTGGATGGAGCGATGGATCAGACGTTCCATGTTCATTAGAAAAAATTACTGCTGATCTTCGAAGCATGCTTGAGCGCCAGCACGTTCTGCGTCCGTTCATTCTCGTTGGCCATTCGTTTGGCGGATTGATTGCCCGCTACTACGCTCATCAGTTTCCGGAAGAGCTGTCCGGGCTGGTGCTGGTGGATCCGGCTACGCCGGAAGAGTGGATGAATCCCACGCGCCGGCAGCGTTTTCGGTTGCGGCGCGCCATCTTCTTTACTCGCGCCGCCGGCGTGCTGGCTTCTATTGGCATGGTCCGCCTCGGATTGTGGTTGCTCATGCGGAGAAAGCGTGACACGCCCGGCCCGGTTTCGCGCTTCAGCAGCACCTTGCGCAGAATCAGATTTGAGTTAAAAAAATCCCCGCCGACGTGTTGCCGCAGATTTGTGCGCATTGGAGCCGTCCGGGATTCTACTGGACAATGGTGGCCTACCTGAAGGCCTTGCCGGCGTGCGCTGTGAGCGCGAATCATCGTTTTCCCGCAGACTTTCCGGTAGTTGTCTTGTCCGGCGCGCATCAACCGCCGGAGCGGCTGGGGGAACACGCCGCCATGGCTACAACGCACATCATCGCCAAGGGCAGCGGCCATTTTATTCACCTGGACGAACCGGGGTTAGTCGTGGAAGCAGTACGAGAGGCCCTGAAGAATCGAGGATCACATGTGATCGCACGTGATCGCTGTGATCGCGCGTGATCGGACCGTGGCGTATTCAATTTTCGTGGTACATACATTTCTGGATTCGCATAGCAGCAGCTCTCGATTTGTACTCACCTCAGCTCTGGATAGGGCATCGAAATAATTAGGCTCGAAATGGCAGTCCCGCCAGAAGCGTATGCCTAGTCCAAAGAATTTTATAAGGATAGTTCTGTTTTTCGCGGCGTTGGTTTTGCCTTCTATTGTGGCAGGGGAAGATGACGCTGCCCTCCGAAGCCTGGCCGTGGATTCCACCGATCAACTGCTAATCTCTGCCCTGGAAATCCAACAGACAGATATGGACTGCTCCCACCTGGTGCACTACCTGTACCAGCGTTCCGGGCTCGATTACGATTACGCCGACTCGACCCGTCTGTATGAAGGAGTGAAAAGCTTCCGTCGTGTTGCTCATCCGCAGGCCGGCGATGTGATCGTATGGCGCGGCCACGTCGGAATCGTAGTGGATCCGGTGGAGCACAGCTTTGTCAGTGCGTTGCGCACCGGGGTGAAAGTCTCTTCTTATGTTTCGCGCTACTGGAAGGGCAGGGGAGTTCCGCGATTTTTTCGCTACACTGAGTGAATTGGGTTCGTAGGTCCAACAAATTGTTTTCGGGAAACGAACAAGACGGCGGCACGGAATAGCTGCTAAGTACTAACTACCAAGTGCTAATTACTGCTTTTGCCTTACATACTTTGGACTCTCGCCCTTGGACCACGGGTCATACTCCTGGGAGAAGCGGACGCGGTCGCTAATTGGCGGGTGGGTCCAGAACCAGAACACCGCCAGACGGTCGGGATACGGATAGTCCAGGCTTAACTCTCCCAAAACCTGAAATGAGTGCGCGGCAGTTTGCTGCGGATCTGGATTGATGCCGTGCGTGACTTCCAGACCGTAGATGTCGGCCTGATGCTCTATATAGCGGCTCACGGTGTTGGCCACCGGCTGGCCTAAGAAGAAGAGGATGCCGCCCAGCAGCAAAAATGCAGGCATGACCGCCCAATCACGCAGATTGCGGATATGCCATGGTTGCCCGAACCGATTCAGCATCCAGCCAGACAGACGAAAGAGAATGTAGAGCACAATCAGTATTCCAAAGCAGGTAGCCACCAAGCCATAGATGATGTGGTGCAGGACGTAGTGCCCCATTTCATGCCCAAAGACAAAGAGCGTCTCCGGCGTGGTCATTTTCTGAATGGTTGTGTCCCACACGACCACGCGCTTGGAAGCGCCAAAGCCGGTTACGTACGCGTTGAGTGTCGTGACTTTCTCACTGGCCTTCATTTCATACATGCGGTCTCGTGGGATGTTAAGCCCGCCCCGCTGTGTAACTTTTTCGATTTCCTCTACCAGTTGAGGATTCTTTGCTTCCAGCGGCTCGAATCTGTTGAAGAGCGGATCTATAAAGATAGGTGTGATGAAAACAAAGAAAACAATGACAGGCACTATCGCCAGCCAGTAGTAAAACCACCAGCGTCGCGGACTCCAGCGGATCATCGTCTGCAAATGCCACAATGCGAGGATGTAAATTCCGATGTTGATCGTCCTACCTTTGCCGTAGTCAGCAAACCATGAGCCCCATTTCTGGACGGAGAGGCCGTATTGCAGGGCGATGTGATGTCCGTAGATGCTGAGCGGGAGGCTGGCGAGGTTTAATGTAATCAATAGCAGCGGAACAAAGATAAAGGCCTGGACAATGCGGTAGCAGGAGACCGATTCCGCCCAATTCCGATAGCGTGCGGCGATTCCCCAACGCAGGACCACCAGCAATATCAGCCACGAGTAAAGAGTGCCCAGGACAAGAAACTTCATGTCCAGCTTGTAGAGTGCTTCAGACTGGCGCAGTTTATCAGGAGGCAAAGTGTAAGTAATGGTCGGTGTTGCAGCGACAGCAGTTTGGCCAGCCTTATTTTCAGGCGCGTTTTGTGCCCCGGCGGAGATGCAAAGTGAAAGCAGCAGGATACAGCCAAGAATACTAAATCTGATGAATGGAACCTGGGCCGGATTCGGATCCATCTGGTGAGTGAGCCAGTTCATCACGTAACTAAGTTTACTTGCTCGTCTTGGCAGCCAATTGTGATAACAGCGTTTGGCCGAGCTTCAAGGCCTGGCCAAAATGTTTCTGGTACTCGACGAACTGGCGGTTCAACTCCAGAGACTGTTCCGGCTCCAGATGCGCG
>DATDGH010000226.1:0-10114 GCA_036522215.1 Candidatus Angelobacter sp.
AGTTCTGAGAGCGTTCCATTGGATCAGGTGCTCCCCGCATGAGGTGAAATTGGAATGGTATGCACCCACATTTCCGGGAGTGCGTGTCGAATCGTTTCGCCGCCAACATCGGCGGGCTGCGTTGAATCTTATATAAAAGATCGAATGCGGGACGTAAGCTTGATGATACCAAAGCAGCTTCGACATCTATGGAGACGTCTGACCGCGCGGCACAGCGTGAGCGTCAACATGCCCGATTGCGACTTCGCCAAAATTCTCCGCTTGGCACGAACTGATGACGGAAATCTCGATTTCCAAATGGTGGATGCGCCGGCGCCGCAGTTGCTGACTGCTCAGCACATTTAGGAGCGCTCGTTTTGCCGCTTTACGAACATTACGCCGGCTGCCTTGAGCTGTGACTACCACGCGGTAGGTTTTGTTTGGCAAGAGAGCTTCAATGGTCGCCGTCTCGCGAGAAGTCAACGGCGAGCTAGCCGCACCTGGCGGTTGGGGATTTCTGCCGACGAACTGCAGCATCTGAAGTATCTGGGTTGCACTAAGCTCCCATCGGAACTTGGCCAGCCGCCTGATAATTTCGTGATTGAAGACTTGATAGTGTTCTAGCGCGAAACGGTCATCGCCCGAAGCGTGAGCCAGAAGGGCCAGCGCCAATTGTGCTGATCCTGAAGCAGCGCCGTTGGCCCAGTCAAATCCAGCGGGTGAATGGCGGACCAGGTCAAGACGGGGTTGAAGACCAGACTTGTCATAGAGTGTCTGGACAACCACGCATGGTCCCGACTGCGTTCTGGTGCCGATGTACAAGGTGTCTTCAGCTGTCTTGCCGGGCAGTATTTCGCGGCGGAGGTCTTGATCAATCATACGGATATCCCCAAAACGAAGGTGCTCGTTGACATTTCTTCGGTATTCGGAACAGAAAAGCGCGGTGGGTTCCTGGACGAAGGGGTGTGGGAGCCCTACAAGTCGTCAGACAGACCCCGCCTTCGAAAGCGACGTCGATGTGCGTTTGCTTAGAACTGGTGTGCGATCGGTGAGTTGGAAAAGCTCTCAAAAACCGCGCGGGTGCGGGCCGACCTACGACAACGTCTCTTGATATACAGGACGTAGCGTTCGAGAAGCGTTTGATAAAGCCAATCGTTCTGATTCTCGTCTGCGTTCACAAAAGCATCCGGATCCACGAGGAACTGTTGCTGTTGCTGAGCTGTCAACCATGTCAAAGAATCCGCAGCCCTCTTTAGTTCGACGCCTTTTAGCCACACCGAGGGTTGGAAAACTACTTCGGTCATGTCATGTAGATCGTCACCCCATTCGCGCAGGTCCACGTCCCCGGTCCAGCCGCTTGACATTTCGTCGCAGTATTGTGTTTCTTTGTGGGTTATGGTGCGGTGTTTTCCAACCGCGGCACGGATTTTGTTGGCGTCCATGGAAATCTGGATGCCGGGGTGTGCGTATGTAACCAGTCGGAATAAGGCTTTCGTCAGGCGATTGTTCGCTCCCATCCCTAACAGGTGAATGCGCGGAACCGCGACGTGCGTCAAGAAGTCGAGGATGGCCGGTATTGTGGTAGGCGCCTTCTTCATCGGGAACGCTGGAACGATTTCAACACCAACCGCGGTTCGCGCAGCTCGGTAAAATTCAACGGAATCGAGCGCACCGCACTGCAAAGGTACAAGAATGGCTGCTCCTGTCGCACGGATCTCTGTGATCTGGCGTCGGAATTTAGATAGTCGAAGAAGAGTTACCTCTTGGCTACCGACTCGGTCCGGAGCGATGATGGAAACCTTGGATACTGCCCCCTGTCGCCGGTTTTTGGATCGCAGTGCTTTCGCAATTTGCAGGTAGAGCGCTAACCGGCGTTTCCATTCCATGTCGTCGATCTCGCGCACTACGTGAACCTCGCCGCGGCGAACCTCAACCTCGCTAAAAGCGCCGCTGTCGAGCAAAACGGTGACCCCGATCTCAATAATCTCTGCAGCCACTCTTTGCGAGACTCGGCTTACATCGACTCCAATTGGCACGCCGGCGGCGGCAGCTCCGCGGATGTCAGCAAGCCGGTTCATACCGGAAGCAAAGACCGTTAGGCCTTCGCAGAGCGGGCGGCTGACGAGGATGGGTTTCGCAAGAGGAAGCTGGTCTGATCCAAACATGGTCGTTAAGGTGCGGGAAGGAGAGCTTGGGACTATGCAAGGGCTAAGTTGAATAAGGAGGGCTCTTCGTACATCACTCGCGCGAGGATACCGGCCACGCGGCAACATTCCCGGTGATAGTCCTCGCTAAGATGCCCGCTCACCCGATCGTGAGCGAATTCGTGAATCAGAAACGGAATCCACTGTTCCAGAAGAGCCGCTGCGGTTCCCCTGAACCATTCGGGTCCTTTTGCTTCTATGTTCACGGTCAGCACGGAGCTTCCGTAGCAGCCTGCAAAACCCCAGCTCGCGTCGTCAGCGAAGACGACAGTGAGACTGCGATGCAGGATCTCCCTTGCCAGCATTTGTGCGAATGACTCGAACCTCTTATGGTCGGCCGTCAGTTGATCTGGTTGGAGCAGCCGCAGCGGTTTTCCGCCCGGAGAGAATGGCTTTGGCGAAGGGGTTACGCGCCCAGCCGGCAGCGATGATTCGAACCTGCGGACATTCTCCCACTCGTCGCTAGTCAACGATGCGGCTCCGATAACCACGTAGCCTTTCGAAACGGCGATGAGATTTGCCTCGGGGTCGGACGGATCGTGAGTAACGCGCTTATGGCCGAAGCGTAGGTCGATGAGATTATTGAACGCCGGAGCGTTGATCCGATTGTCACCCGCCGCTTGGCGAACCCAAGTACTCGACGCCTCGGCTTGCGTTAGGTGCTCGGACATCTCATTGAGCACCGCTACGCGAACGGCTTGCAAGTAGGCCGGGGTCACGTTATCGCGTTCAAGGTTGAGAGGAACCTTCTGTTGAACCTCGACGTGCCACTTATCCCCGGTGGCCACAACCGGCAGCCCCATTTCGTAGAGCATTGCTGTCTCTCCCGGGCAAGGTTCGTAGACGCGAATCTCCGTCTGGCGCAGCTTACGTCTCAGCATGCCCTGATCATCAGCCTCCAAGGTAGGCAGCACGCAGAAAAACGTGTGGATGGGCTTCCGCTGGACGATTTGTTCCCCATTGAAGATCGTTTTGACCGGGGGAATCACCAGTTGTACAGATTTGCAGATCGCGGCCCAGTCCTCGTTAGTCAATCTCAGCGTGCCCAGAAACTCAGAGCCCCGCTCAGTGCGTTTACGCGTTCGCCGCCGGCCACTCCCGTCGAACACAATTCCACCGCGCGTGCTGATGATGCTGGCCTCCTCGCAGCATGCAAGAACAAATTTCTCGCCGGCATTGAACATTCCCCGCTGCGCTGGATTCTTTTTCTTATGCGAATTAGCGAAAAGCGTGAATGCTTGAGTTAGATCCTGAAACCCTCCCGGTGAATCGTCTTTCGCGACAAGCCGAGTCCTGCCTCGTTCGGGACGGGGCAGCGAAATCTCTACGATTGAGGCAGTTTCGTCCCAGGCGTTTTGCAGAAGCTCATAAATAACGAACTGTTTGCCACGGCGCGAGAGCAGTTGTTCCAGGCCAGACAGATCAACATCCAGCCATCGACGTCGGCCCATGATTTTGCGGTCCTTTCCAGAGTTTGTAAGATGGAAGGATGAATTCGATCAGGCTGATCACGTGCGTCACGTTGTCGCTGGAAGAGGAATTGGCGGTTCAGGCGGGACAGCCCCCACAAAGACTCGAAGGACATACCTCGCACGATCAGATGGTTGGCCCTGTCAAAGACTTGCTGCAAGAGCGCGATTTGCCATGGAGTGAAATCTTTGTATCGCTGTTCGTTCTTCTCCCCGGTGATGACACGAGCGCCCTGCACGACGCTTTTGGATATCCCTTCGAGCTGAATGTTGAGCGGGTCATGCCGTATGTGGCGATGGTCTGCTCCGATGACGTGCAAAACTGGGTGGATAAGGCAGCGGCGCCAACCGTGTACGCAGACCTGCGCGACAAGCCAAAGGAAGTCAAGATCACGCTGTTACGGAAGGCGCTGGTGGAGTCCGACGAGCGGCGTGCGGAGGCGAGAATGAATCGGGCACTTCAGTTGGACGATCTCCTTCCGCTCGAAAATCGGTAGTCAGAGCGACGAGATTACGATGGACGTTTCTCCGCCCAGCGCCCTCCGAATTCAAGCTGATCCAATGAACAATCCTGGTCGGAAACATCGCAGCGCACGCGGATAAAAACTGGCTGCACGAGGCGCTTGCTCGCACTCGCGGAGAAGTATCTGACTTCGATGTAGTCTCCCGGCCTCACCTTGCCCTTTTGAACCTTGATTCCGCTGACTTCTCTCCATTCTTGGCCGTCTCGCATTTCGATGGTAGCCCGGTCGCGCAAGGGATCGACGCTACGAATCCTGACAGTCGCGCTTTTTTCGAACTTGAGCTTGAAGTGCTGGCCAGCCCGGCCCGGCCTGTACGGAGCCTGCGTATCCTTGAAGACCACACCTTCAGCACCATTACGGAGAAGCTCAAAAATAATGCGTTCCTTATCCTGGGGCGTAGTCCAAGAGGGAAGAATATCGATGTATGGACAGGGCGCAAAGGCTTGAAGGACGCGATATCGCTCAGCATACGCGTACATGGTCAAGTCCACGTTTTCAGCGCGCAGCAGATCCCAGCAGTAATACCCGGATACTTCGTGTTCACCGTCCAGGATAAAATCCGTAACGGGGACAGAAAGTAGGGCAGACATCAACGCAGGTGGAACCGCGATGGTCTGCCCCTGCTTGTTCCAGCCCTCCAGATGCTGCCCGCAACGGCGGACCATGAGGCGTTCTCCGTCCCGTTTCTGTTGTAACCAGAAGCGGTCATCAACGATGAAGCGCGCAGCCTCGTCCAGTGTTGGCACTCCGCCACGCATCGTCGGACGAATGCGAGTCAGCAGTTCGGGCTGCATGCGCTTAGGCAGCTCCTTTCTTGGCCTTTGCCAGTTCCAGCGAGTGCTTGAGCGCCGAAGCAATGTCCACAACTTTGGGGTTGCTATCCTCAGAGACGGCCGTTGACACGATTTCGCGGCCCTCTCGTTTGTTCGCAATCAGTTGCAGAACCGCCTCGCGATAGGCGTCTTTATACTGGGTGGGATCCCAGTCGGCTCTGAGCATCTCGACGAGTTGCGCTGCCATGTCAATTTCGGCTTCGCTGGTTTCGGGTAGAGTGGGAAACCCCACCGCGCGGACTTCATTGATCCAGTACAGGGTATGGAGAATCATTCCCTGGCCGTAAGGACGCACGACGCAGATGTGTTCTTTGCCGCTCCGCACAATACGCGCTATACCGACCAAATTGCTTTGGCGCATGGCTGCGCGGATCAGTGCGTAGGGTTTCTGGCCGCCATCTCCCGGAACCAGGTAATACGAGGACTCGAAGAAGATCGGATCGAGCTGGCTTGCCGGCACAAACGACGAGAGCTCCAGAATCTTGGCGCTCTTGGGTTCTGCCTTGGCCAGTTCGCCCTCACTGACGATTACGTACTCGTTCTTCTCATACTCGTATCCCTTCAAGAGGGTGGATTTTTGCACCACCGTTTCGCACGTAGGACAGAAAAGTTGCTGCTTGATCCTGCCTTTGCACGCGTCGTGGAGCTGATTGAAGCTAACCCGCTCCTCGGTGGCGGCTGACAGCAAACCAATGGGCATAGAGATCAGCCCAAAGTTAAGAGTGCCACTCCAGACTTGATGCGGCGATTTGTCGCTTCCAGCAAACGCCGGCGCATCGGTAGCAGCTTGTGTGGCCTTGGTTTTTTTCATCAAATACTTCTCCTATGGTGTAGCTATGCAAGAGCCGGAATTTCGGATCTCGTCATGCCCACCGTCGGAGGCTCGTCACACTCAAGCCGGCCACGCCAGGCATCACCGCGGAGGGTTTGGCTTACCAAAGGAGAGGAGAGAAGGTCAGATGGATTTGCGGGCGATCAATTGCCCGCCGCGGCTGCTTTGTTTGTCTTTGTGGGAATCAGGAGAGGTTAGGAAAAATCGACAGGGCGGTTGCATCGACGCTTAGTCTTGATCGGGAAGCATGATCGTCAGGCAAACTTCTCCTTCATCGTCTGGACCTGCGACGCATTTCAATCTAGCCATCTCTGGGTTGCCACCGCTGTTGGGAAGAACGTGCAGGTCAAAAAACACGCAGGATTTGTCTCGCTGACCTTGCATAGCCAAGCGCAGCATCCACACGATATCCCAATATCTGCCAACCATGGTTTGGCCCGGTGGCAGGTGAGCGGACTGTTGGCACAATTCCCAGGTGTCGCCTTGCTGGTTCGCCTTGACAGGAAAACAGCCTCCGACCGGATGCACGTAGGAGTGGAAGGCTTCGACTGTCATGGCCACGTGCACTTTGATGCCGACCTCCCGATTGATGTTCACACTCGGTCCGCTCGATTCGGTCGAACCTCATACCAAATCCGTAACTTCGGGTATGCCCAGTGTGGGGGCGGTAGATCGACGTTGAGTGGCCCAATGTTTCGCACTCCGCCTGAGAATATTTGAAGCTTTTAACCTTTGCGACCAACTAAACAGTCATATTATGGAGGTTTTGTGTAACGTTTCAGGCTGTCTCATCACTATACCTATAGGGCGTCGTTTTTAGGCATCAACAACGACAGTTACGAGAGCAGAGAAAATCTACCCTTCAGAGTCTGCGCGTGTTTCTAAGGGGGTCTGCTGATAAAGCCGTCTCAGGTGGTCCCTATTGACCAGCCTCTAGCAGCCTTCCAAGGTGACAATTCCCTTCAAGGAACAAACCGGGATGACTAAAATATTGAAAGCGTCAGGGGTGCTCCTCGTAGTTGTGATAACGGCGGTGGCTCAAGCTCAGACGGCACGCGAGCAACTCAATCAACTAGTGGCGCAGCTTCAGACCACCCCTGCCGATGACGCGCTGCGCGAGAAGATCATCAAACTCGCTCTGGACCTCAAGCCCCAGCCAGCGCTACCGGAGGAAGCGAACCGTCGCATGGCTCGCGGCAGGCACGCCTTCAAAGAAGCCAAGAGCGATGCGGATTTCAAAGACGCTGCAGCCGAGTTCCGCCTGGCAACCCTTGCTGCACCTTGGGATGCAGATGCGTACTACAACCTCGGCATGGCTCAAAAGAAGGCAAATGATTTTGCTGCGGCCGCCGGGAGCTTCAAACTCTATTTGATCGCCGCACCCGACGCGCCCGACGCCAAAGCCGCACAGACCCTACTGTATGAGATGGAATTCGAGCAGGAGAAGGCGAATAGGGAAAAAGCAGCGCAGGCGGCAGCGGGCGCGACTGCAGCTCGAGCGCGGCTCGAGCAGGAGGCCGCCCGAATAGCCACACAGAGGGCCAATACGCAACGGCAACAGCTTCTCCATAATTTTGAAGGGAACTGGTATGTCGAAACCTGTTACAGGACGGAGCACTCAAAGCCAAAATGGGATGAGGGGTGCAACCAAGAGGAGCACGACGGGGCCAATTTTCACCGCAGTATGAGTACCGAAACACACCGTGACGCCCAAATTACTTTTTTTGGAATGGAGACGGAGGGGACAGTGGGATTGGGAGGGCTGAAGTGGGGTAAAGGATCTTGTCCTCCAATTTACGGTGTGCCCATAGGGCCATCATTCGATGATATCAAGTGGGAGGGGCGGCCTTACGATAATTCCGCCGCTCAGCCAATCTATTCTCTGATGCAGGAAGACGGAAGCCAGTTTGAGATCAGTTGTGATAGGCCCATTGTGGGGGCCAGCTCTGTGGAACGCTACCACTATCGCAAGTACGTCAAGGTCAAATGACCTCATCTTCGGACGACGTGCATTTTGATTCAAGGGGAAAAGTAAATGGCTCGGACCGCAAAATTCGTTGGTATGTTTCTGTTCATTTTGGCAGCTGTTACAGCGCAGGCTCAGTCGCCACGCGAGCAACTCACGCAATTGGTGGCGCAACTTCAGGCCACGCCCGCGGATGACGCTCTGCGCCAGAAGATCATCAATCTAGCGTTGACGCTCACTCCCAAGCCGGCGCTGCCGATGGCGGTTGACGAGCAGGTGGGTGCTGCCACGTACGCTTTCAAGAATGCGGTCTCGGAATCTGACTTTGCTGCCGCTGCGCAACTTTATGCCAAGGCCGCCCTTCTCGCACCCTGGGCCCCGGATTATTACTTCAATCAGGGCGTGGCGCTTGAAAAAGCCAAATACTTCGATAAAGCAATCGCCGCATTCAACTGGTACCTAATGGCCGCTCCAGATGCTCAAGATGCGAGAGACGTTCGTGAACGCATTGGCGGGCTGAAGTTTGCATTGCAGCAGGTGTCCGAGGCGCACGCAGCGCAGGCTGCACAGCAAGACGAGCAGCAGGCCAAAGCGCGGAGGGAGGCGCAATTTTATAGCAACTTCGACGGTGGGGTGTGGCGACTTGAGGCACACAGCACAACGAAAGATGGCAGTTTTTACAGCGCCGACACCGGAAGCGCCGGTGTGGGACGCTGTTACATAGTCGTTCATAGTCAAGAGATGACCGCGTATTTGCTAATGCTGAAGACGAACGAACACTTCGCAGACCGAGCTGATTTCGCGAGAAAAGTCGCTTATAACGACACAACCGCCTGGCGCTCCGATTACTTTAAGGTGATCTTTACGAGTCGGTATTTCCAGGTCGACGATATTGACCCCAACAACCAGGGCCCCAACGCGGGCCGACAGGATCTAAAGATCTATGTCACGATTAGCGAGGATTCACGAACCATAACGACTGAAGATACTTACAACTCTGTGGGTGAAGGGCTATTTAAAGAAACAAGAATTTACCGACGCATTAAGTAAAGCGAAATGGGCTGCACGTTCGGTTATGACTTGCGTAAGCAACGAAAGAGGAAACGATATGAAAAGGGTATTGGCATGGATGGTGCTCATCGTACTTCCAGTGACACTCGGGGCTCAAGAGTCCCGGCGCGCGCAGCTCACGCAACTGGTGGCACAACTTCAAGTTATGCCAACTGACACCGCACTGCGCGAGAAGATCATCAAGTTGGCGCGGGAGTTGGAGCCCGCACCAGCTGTGCCGGAGGAGGCGATGCGTCGACTTGGACGTGGACAAGCAGCATTTGAGCTTGCTAAGAGTCCCGTCGAGTTTGAAAATGCCGTCCGAGAGTTTCAATTTGCAGCGAATTCGGCGCCGTGGTTTGCCAACTGCTACTTCAATCTTGGCGTTGCAGAGGAGAAGGCTGATAAATCCGAGGAGGCCATCGCATCCTTTAAGCTTTATCTTCTCGCTGCTCCTGAAGCCAAGGATTTCGATGAAGTTAGGCAGCGAATTTATAAACTCGAATATGTGGCCGAGCAGAACGCCAAGCAGAAGGCTGCCGAAGCTATTGAGAGACGAAGGAAAGCTGACCAGGAGGCCAAGTATGCTTGGTTGTCGGGGAATTGGAGGTATGAGGCTAACTGCTGCAACTGGCCAGATTCGGCCAAAACAACGGGCATCGTTCATGGCGACCGGACCGGAAATCTTATTGTGATAGGCCGATTTAAAGTTGCGGAGGAAAGTGAGTTGCGTGGAAAATTGCAGGACACTGGAGTAGTAGCGTGGGAAAGCCAATTTTTTAGTGTTGGCTGTAAGCAGGATGTGCAACCCGTACAAGTAACTGTCAGTCCCGATCAACGCACACTTCGGTTCCAAAGTAATTATTTTTCAGGGCGGAATTGCGACATTGCAGCGGTTATTCGATTTACGCTGATGCATGAATAGAGATCATAGCCCCGAATAGGCTAAGGAAGTGGCGATTGTTGAGCGAATGTTGCGCCTTTCTTTTCTGTAATCGCTTAAGTCAGCATGGGAGAATAACTGTGTATTCCTATTTGCGGTTGTTGAAGAGGGGCATTGGCTTCTTGTTGATGTTCGCGTGCTTCTTAGCGACAACAAGGGCAGATGCTCAACAAACATGCTCCGCGAGATGTCCCGACGGGTCCATGAGCGAGACTTACGACTGCAATGGCAGCTATGTGCCGAGGTGTCTGCGGAGATCGACCCCCAGTGGAGACGCGTCTGGCAATAATTCAGATGCCGGCGCCGCCCGTAAC
>DATDGH010000227.1:0-11422 GCA_036522215.1 Candidatus Angelobacter sp.
AATGCGGACGGGCTGCTGGATGAATTAGAGACAGCAGATAAGCACAAAGTACAAACGACATGAGTGTTAAGCGTTATTTCATGATTCCAGACACAAGCGGGCAAGCGAAGGCGGGAGGTTAGCGCTTCGGAGCCAAAGGACTGAGTGGTTCATAGAAAGCAAGGGGCGCTAGGTTAGAGGGAGATTAGCCGTGTGGAGGCGCGGCGTGAGCGCCCGAAAATTCTTTGGCGCGCAAATAGGCAAAAGCGCGCAGAAAATGGCCTGGGAGCCAACAATTACTGGAGGACCGTCTGGGGGTCAAGATATTCAAACGGTTGCTGTATCCATTCCTCAACGGTTTCCTTGTTGAGCATGAGGTTGACATGCATTCGGGGATTTGCGCAGACGCGTATAAAATCCTGCATAGCCTTTCCCATCATCTGGTTTCGGCCCTGACAGGCAATGACGTGGCACAATTTGTCGCTAGCTTGGGAGCCGCTCGTGTTCAAGTAGTTTTCGACAAAAGCACTTGCGCTATCCAGCATTGCATCAGAGGTCTGGTTCGTCTGCGCAGCGGTCGATTCTCGAGATTTGCAAATGTCAGAGATTGTTGCCAGAGGCCCGCCCGTCAGAATAACCCAAGGAAACAGCATAACCTTTTCCAGGCCCTTCAAGACAAAACGATCCACTGGCGGACCAGAACCGTGTCCAACCAACACGATTGCGTCATCATTACCAATCAAAGATTTGTCTCGTATCCCAAGGCGCATCTTCGATTCCCTTTCTGCCCATAGATGCACGCCCCAGTTGATGTAGAGCTTTTGGCCATTCTCTGCTGCGGACTGCTGTAATATCCAAAGATTTTCCAATTCGTCGCTTAGCCTTTCAGGATCTAAGAACAGCAGGATTCTTTCCACCTCTTCCTTATTGGTTGCTATCAATCTTGTAGCGAGTGCACGATGATTCCTTGCTACCTCAATATCCCAGCGAGGTTCAGCACCATCTCGTTTGAGATCGCGTGCAACCTCGCGTAAGCTCATAGCCGTGACATCTGATACAAGAAGTATGTAATTTGAGAGGATCTGCCAGTATGTCCTCGCAAACCTGCGAAATTCGAACCACTGCTTGCCCTCGGGCCGATGGTTTTTGCAGCTATAACTGACATAAAGGCCCAACTTCTTTGCGGGCGACGTAAATTTGACTGAGTGGATTTTGACCTCTGCTGATTCAGAGCATGAGTCCTCTCTTCTTCTCACCACAAGATCGTCGGAAGCAGTTGTCTGACCAATTGGGCCGTCAATCTGCCCCGCTATCCCAAATGCAGAAGCATCGTGGAAATACAGTCGATTCGGAACCTGCACAGGGAGGCGCTTCTCTGGGGACGATATTCGCAAACGACGGCAATCAGCTGCTGCGCGGAAGAGAACTTGTTCCTGTTTGTCAGGTGGAATCGTCTGTAGAGTCCTATGGAACCCTTCAAGTACCGGAGTTACGACATAATTGCCCACGCTAGGGCCCATTCGACTGCCGTGAGGCGATACACGATCAGACGGTTCTTGAGAAAGTTCCTGAAATCTCTGCAGAACGGAATGCGCCTCGCCACAGTGCTTTCTGACAATGTCCAATATGTTCCGTAGGATGTTTGCACGTGGAATCGTATGATCATTGACCCACTGCGAAATGGCTGCTGTGCTGACACCCAGGACTTCTGCCCATTGATCCCGAGAAAAGGTTCCGGTGTCATCGAGTAGGCCGCGAAGCGCAGCTGCGAATTTACTTACATTTGATGGTTGGTGGTTCGACATAACATTTACTCGCAACTGTCGTTCATCCCGTCGTACTGCTCTTCATAGTGCATATGAATTTTGATGCGATTACTCCAATCCTCTCCTGGCAATGTACATGAATCGTGCGTTTTTGCCTTCGGGGCATCAGATGAAATCTTCTCGACAACACTCTCCGCGGCATGGAGTGCGAGAGTTGCACGCCCTGGAAGAGCTACAATGACGTCTGGATGACCATCGACCGTCTCAATCCACGGTCCAATGGCTTGTAACCGAACTCCGTCCTTATAGGGTATGGGTTCCTGTCCAGCGGTAAACCGCGCCTGTGCTAACCGCTCACGTATACAGGACGGGAGTTTCCTGCAAAAATCCTCGCGGATGGGTGCTCCAACTCGCCGCATCGCAGGTAAGCAGTATTCAACGCTCTCTTCAAGTACATCCGTGCCGATTACCATGCACCCATCGCTCCGGCAAGTACCGGGACGGTGCGCGACAACACTCAAGCCAGCGGATCGATCCAGGAGGATTGGACATTGTATGAGAGGTTCTCCAGGAACAACTAATAGCGGTGTTTGACGCAGTTCCAACCGCATAGTTCTTGAGAGACTTTTCAGTAGGGGAACATTACCCGCACCAGCTGCAAGCACAGTAACACCAGCTTCGATTTCCCTCCCGTCTACACGGAGCCGGTGCGATGGATTCAGCTGTGGAATGGGCAACAACTCAACTGGCTCACTGACTTCGCGGAGTTCAGCACCAGCTGCCCGTGCCGTCTCACGTGCTTCGTTTAGTAGCAGAGCTTCTTCAAAGGGGCATTCAGGAGTTTCAAAAGCCACTCCGGATTTGCAGTGCAACGGACCAAGGAGAAGTCGGGCCGCTTCAGGCGCCAGCTCCCTAATTTGTGATCTTACTCCGAGTTCCTCGGCATCCTCATAGATTGCAGCGGCCTCTTCATCAGATCCAACTTGAATTACCCCGTGTCCTTCAGGAGGCTTCATTGCAAAAAATTCATGCATTCTGCGTCCATGAACCCACATTTTGGTTGCCAGAACCTTATCAATCCGAATGTATCGGAGACCGCTTTGGAGCCAAGATTGATTGCGGAGCGTGTCCGCGTTTGGCGTTCTGGCATCCGACATACGGAAGAGAACGGTTCTCCAACCACGTTCAGCGGCCAATCTGGCGAGAATCACCCCGAGAATCCCACCTCCGATAACGGCGATATCGATTTGGCTGCCCAAAAAGCTATCCTGTGTCGATTAAGCAGATTTAATTTTACTTAACGCCAGATAAAGATGCAAGTATTTGGAGGGCTAAATCTAGGATGACATGAGATTAGTGGGGTTGACTGGGCGCGGCGTGAGCGCCCGGAAAAAATTTTTGATCGGCGGATGAAACAAAAAAAGGGCAGAAATAATCTGGAGGCCTGCCCGAGAACCAGTGTCAAGTGAACGGGCCTGGAAAGCGGCTGGAAGCGTCAAAGGGCCATTAAATCGCAAGTTCTAAAATCCTCCGCCAGGGCCGACCAATTCAAATTAGACGCACAGTGGCTAACAAATCACTGTGTAATCCCGCTCAGCGGGATCATTCTGAAAGAGCGCGCTGTCTGCGCGAGTGAAGGATCCAAATCTCCTGACCGTATTAACTTGCAGTCAATTTCTGGTCTACAGCCCTCACCGCTGGAGGCGATTTTGGGGCTGCGAAAGCCACAGAGATCAAAAAGCGGATCTCGTGCACCGACGAAACTGGAAACGGAGTACGTCAACGGCGCCTTGATCTACCGGCCTCGTTGCCACGTTCGAATCGCAAAACCTGCTACATGGACGGAATCTGCAGCCCTTCGCCGGCGTGCTGACATTCCAACGTTTTAGCAGTTAAAATCATCACCGCCGCGCGCACGTTCGAAAGCGCCGCGCTGTCTTATCGAACAAAATCAAGGAGAAATTATGTCAGACCTACGCGACACCAGAGTGCTAAGCCGTCAGGCATCTCGTGAACTGAGCCAACAGGAAATCGAGTGTGTCAACGGCGCTTTCCGCCTTCCCGTGTGCAGTTTCAATCCCATCACCTGCCAGTTAGACGGGCCGTTTCCATGCAAACCTCCCGCGCCCGCGTGCGGGTCGTAGACCATACTTTGTAGTTTGCCGCGGCCACTTGGCTCTGCGCCGACAGAAAAGAGTGGCCGCTTCGGCGCGTCGCGGTCTCCTTCTTGCGTTTCAGCACCGGGACGACTTTTTACTATGACTTTCATGGCAGCGAACGTACCCAACAGTTTCGCCGTCAGGACCAGAGTCAGGTTCTCGGGAATAGCTGAATTAACTGAAGTGACATTGGTCTTCCCGCGACGAAGCTCTGCACCACCTCTCCTGCTGGCGTAAGCACCACCAGATCGGCATCGCTGCCTGGAGCGACGGTTCCTTTTTGGGATGTCATCCCCAGCACTCGTGCCGGATTCTGGCTTACCAGCCTGATTGCCTGCTGTAATGTCCATCCGGCAAAGCTCATGGTGTTGCGCACGGCACGGTCCAGCGTGAGCACGCTTCCCGCGAGCCTTCCCTGATATTCACAGCGATTGCCTTTGACCTCAACTTCGAGTGCGCCGAGTTTGTATCGGCCATCGCCCATACCCGTGGCGCTGATTGCGTCAGTAATCAGGACTGCATGTTCCTCTCCTTTTGCTGCCAGGAAGAGCTTCACCATGCTGGGATTTACGTGGACGCCATCCGCAATGATGTCTGCCGTCAGGCGATCATCGGTGAGCGTCGCGCCCAGAACCCCCGGTTCGCGATGGTCCAGCGCACGCATTGCATTGAATGTGTGCGTGGCGTGCTCGGCGCCGGCGGAAATTCCTAGCTGTGCCTCCGCGTAAGTTGCGTTGGAATGGCCCAGGCTGGAGTGAATTCCCAGTTTTCGCGCATGTTGAATGGTTTCAATTGCTCCAGGAAGTTCAGGAGCAATCGTCATCATGCGTATTGTTCCTGCTGAAGCCTGCCAGAAGCGTTCCAACTGCCGCGCCGAAGGCTGGATCAGGCTCTCCGGTGGATGCACTCCACGCTTGGCGTGGCTGATGAATGGTCCCTCCAGGTGAATGCCCACTGGACGCGCGCCTTCACGGTTATCCGCGCATGAAATTGCCTTTCCCAGGTGCTCCAGTGCGCGCAAAATGCGATTTTCCGAAGCGCTGACCGTAGTGGGAAGATAGCTGGTCACACCGTGTTTCGCCAGCGAGCGTTCGATCGTGGCCAGGGCGGAATCGCCCGCTTCCATCAGGTCATGCCCGGCATTTCCGTGAATATGGATGTCAATGAATCCGGGAGCCAGGGTCATCTCGGGAAAGTCAAAGTGCTTTGTGCTTGCAGGCACTTCCATCAGCCGGCGCGTTTTCGCCGCCACAACTTTTCCATCTTCGATCACAACCACCGGCAACTCGACGACCTCCAGTGGAGTAAACAGAGTGCTTGCGGTGATCACCATCTTCATTCAGTTGTGCCTCTGAAGAATTGTCGGGTTCAGCAAATAGGTTATCAGTATGCCGGCATTCTTCAACGCTAGTCTCTTCTCTGTTATCGTTACTCTTCCATGACTATATTTTTCAGGGCCATTTTCTTCCTCGTGATCTCTTCACTGACCGGCATGGCGAACGGTGCCCACGCTGCTGCGCCGGTAAAGCTCACCCAGGATGGACGCCGCTGGGTGGAGAAGACGCTCGCCCGGCTTTCTCTGGAAGAAAAGGTCGGGCAGATGCTGAACGTCCGCTACTTCACTGACTTCCAGAATTTCGAGAGCGATGACTACCGGCAATTTCGGGACACCTTGCGGAAGTATCACATCGGATCCGTGGTGCTGACCGTGCATGTAGACGGTTCAATGTTACTGGAGAACCCTCCGCTGGAAGTGGCTGCGGTGGCCAACCAGTTGCAGCGCGATTCGGAGTTGCCCTTGCTGATTGCAGCAGACTTCGAGCGCGGGCTTGCCTCCCGCGTGAGTGGAGTACCGGCCTTTCCTGATGCCATGGCCTTCGGCGCCATCGGGAATACTGCTGATGCGGAGAAGTTCGGCGCCATCACGGCGGAAGAATCCCGCGCCCTCGGCATTCACTGGAATCTCTTTCCCGTCGCCGACGTCAATAGCAATCCGCAGAATCCAATCATCAATACCCGCTCCTTTGGCGAAGATCCGTCCAGGGTCGGCGATCTGGTGGCAGCTTTTATCAAAGGTTCAAGAGAGCACGGCATGCTCACTACCGCCAAGCACTTCCCTGGACACGGCGACACCGGCACAGATTCGCATCTGGGCGTGGCCCGCGTGGAAGGCGATCTGGCGCACATTCAAAGCATCGAGTTGCCGCCATTCAAAAAGGCCATTGATGCCGGCGTTGACTCTGTCATGGTGGCGCACCTGGCGGTGCCGGCGCTGGAGCCAGACGCCAACTTGGTTGCGACCATCTCCTCCAAAATTATTGATGGAGCTTTGAAAACTCGGCTCGGATTTAAAGGCGTGGTAGTCACAGATGCCCTGGAGATGCGCGGGCTCACCAGCCTCTATCCTCCGCAACAGGGCAGTCCGACGGCAAAAGCTGCCGTCGATGCGGTCAAGGCCGGGAATGACGTGATCCTCTGGCCCACTGACTTGGATGGAGCCTTCAACGGAATTCGTGCTGCGGTCAAACGCGGTGAAATTCCGGAATCGCGCATTGATGAATCCGTCAGAAAGATTCTGGAGATGAAGGCCTCTGTGGGATTGCACCAGTCGCGTCTGGTTGATCTGGAGCAGGTGCCGCGCCTGGTGAGCAAGCCGGAGGACATGCAGTTTGCGCAGCAGATCGCCGATCGGGCGGTCACCCTGGTCCGCGATAACCACCAGGTGCTGCCGCTGGCAACGCTTCAGGCTGCCGCAAGTGAAAGTGAAATCTTTCGCCCCTCAACCCAGCCGGAGACACAGGTAGTGGCCATCTTGATGACGGACTCCATTCATGGTCCGGAGGGACGAGCTTTTGAAAACGCATTAAAGGCCCGGCGGGCTGATGCCACGATCTTCTACGTCGACAACACTGTGGCCGCTGCACTAAGTCCGGAAATTCTTCAGGCCGTCCGGCAGGCGGCCAAGGTCATCGTGGCTGCGTATATTGTGCCGGTACCCGCGAAGCAGGTCATGGTCAATGGAAAACTGGTGAACAGTGTCGGGTTGGAAGAATCTGGTGGGGAATTGCTGCGCAGTGTTCTGGACGCCGCGGCTGCCAGGACCGCCGTCGTCGCCCTGGGTAGCCCGTATGTCGCGCAGAGCTTTCCCAACGTGCAGACCTACCTTTGCACCTACTCCAATGCCACCAGTTCTGAGATAAGCGCCGTCAAGGTGCTTTTCGGAGAATTGCGGCCACAAGGCAGGTTGCCGGTGACTCTGCCGGGCATCGCGTCAAGATCCAGATGACAAGACGAACGGTTGAGTCACTCGGCTACCTTCAAACTACTCTCCTAGTTCAGGGCGACCACCTTGGCCTTGATCCTGTCCAGCAGCTGGCCGGGCAGTTGCGTATAGCCCTGCAAGGACGCAACTTGCTGGCCACCGCCGTAGATCCAGTTCAAGAGGTTGACCAGGGCTGCTCTGCGGCGCAGATCGGATGAAACGCTGCGCAGATAGAGCCAGCTAAAACTGGTAATGGGAAACGAGTCCGCTCCCGACGCATTCGTCAAGGACACGGAAAACTTGTTCCACGATGGCGATTCCACCGCTTGGCAAGCGGCTATGGTAGTTGCCTCTGTCGCTTTGACAAATTTCCCCGCCGCATTCTGCACCAGCGCGTAAGGGATTCCTTCCTTGAGAGCGTACTGCAACTCGACATATCCAATCGAACCAGGTAGCGTCTTAACCTTGTCTGCCATATCCGAGCTGCGTTCTGCCGGCTCGCCCACAGGCCACTTGGGAGAGGCGCTGCGGCCGATCGCGGCGCGAAAATCGGCGCTGGTTTTGGATAGGAAATCGGTGAAGACGTAGTTGCTTCCCTTGCCTCCGGGCCGGTACACCACTTTGATCGGCTGGGCCGGCAGCGAAACTCCAGGATTCAACCGGGCAATCTGAGGAGCGTTCCACATCTTGATATGCCCAAGAAAAATCTTCGCCAATACATCGCCGGAAAACTTCAATTCTGGACTACCAGGCAAGTTGTAAATGGGAACAATTCCAATAATGACCGCCGGCAATTGAATCAATTGTCCGCTCGCGAGTTCCTGCTCGGTGAGCAAAACTTCTCCCGCACTAAAATCCGTCTTGCCTAATTCTTCTTTGCTGCCGGATATCAACTTCAGCCCTTCGCTGGTGCCCAGCGGCTGATATTGCATCTGGACTGTGCGGTTGACTTTGTTGAACTCCTGCGCCCATTTGCTGAAAAGAGGCTGAGGAACAGTCGATCCCGCGCCCACCAGGGACACGGATTCCTGGGCCTGTAACGGGTAAACTGACAAAACCACCAACAACAGTGGGAGGCACAAAGAACTCCATCCCCATTGGCGCGAACAAATCTTTCTTACTGCAAGCATAGGATCTATCTCCTTAAAATTGACCTGGCCTGCCCCACCGCGGTCGTGGATGCACCCATGACTGGTTGGAGGGCAGGTTGTATGGAAAAACAAAAGGCCGCTGGGGTGAGGAACAAATAAACTGCGCGATCAGCGAGAGTATGCAGTTACCGCCAGCCGAGCGGTTGCTATCAGTTTCAAATTTTGTGGATCAATAGTCTGGGCTTGTCCTAGTTCCAGTACTGCTGTCCATCAACGTCCACGCCGTCAATCCAGGCGACAAAGCGCTTCACGGCATTGCGCAGCGAAACTGAAAATGACCGAGGTTCGGACTGCTCCTCTTTCCGGCCCACCGGTAGCGTGAGTACGGCGCTTACCGGATCGGAGTGTTGTTCTACTGTATCAAGCGTTTCTAAATCGTTCATTCCTTCTCCCTACTGGTTTCTCGTGAACTGGGCTTGCTTGAATAAAAGTGTAGGGACTTCAAGCCAGAGACGAAAGTAACTCACGTAACTTGACTCAGTTTTGTGATGACTATAGCAACCACGCGGCATTTGGACGGAAGAAAGGATGGGGAAGTAGCTAGCGGCGATCTCTGTTGGAGGAGAAAGACACGCTTATGGCGCCGATGAAGCTGGAAACTATCAAAAAGATGGCCAATCCAAGAATCAATGAGAAGGCTACAAAGAAAGCCAGGCCTTGATTGGTGCCGACCCAATGCACAAATTGTTGGATCTTGGGATCGGGATTGCCGCCGAATTGCTTTTGCAGTCCCAGCATGATCTGCTGGCGGTACGCCTCGTGAAAAAGAGCGGCATCCATGGCTGCGGCGACAACAAAGGTAATGAGTCCGTTGAACGCTCCCAGTTTTGCCCCCTGTACTGGTCTCAGCGGGCCCTGATGATCGCGCCGGTATCGTCCCACGAGAAAAACGATGGAGGCAACGAAAAAAAGCAGGCCCAGCGGAGCCAAGAGAGAGATGCCGACGCCGGCAACGAATGACAGCGGCATCGCCAGCCGTCGATATTGCTTCCACTGAATGTCGCCCGTCGGTTTCACGCCGGCCGGCAAAACCTCAGGAGGAGCGATGTCGGGGGCGCCAGGCTCAGGTGGCCGAGTCGAAGGCTCAGTCGCTGAAGACTGAGATACGGCAACTTTGATCTGCGGAGCATTGCAGGAAGGACAAAAGGCAGATCCTTCTTCTACAGGTGTTCCACAACGGTAGCACGGAGATTGCACGTAACCAGTATAACTTTGCACCGGTGAGTGCCTCACATGGACGCAGCCGTTTACAGCAATTTCTCTAAGGTCGGCACCAGTGAGTCGGCGTTGCCGTCGGTTACCATGGCGTCTATGCCGGGAGGGAGTTGAAAAACAATTTTTAGATCGTATCTTTGTCGTCTTTGTCGCTGTCCTCATGGGCGCGGACGTAGACCAGGGTGAATTCTGCTCCCTTGCCCCGTGGCTTCACCGCGACCACATGCTGGTCGTTCTCAGTCCCCACCTTGAGCTCCTTTTCGTAGTCGCTTCCGGAGCCGTCGCAGGAGACCGGCGCATTGCCGTGATGGTGATGGCTGTTGAAATCTGAGCCCCCGCCGTTGCATTGGATGACCTTGCCGTACTTGCCCATGGGCTTTTGATAAAAGTCGAGGACCTTGTCCGGAGCGTCGTCCGTTTCAAATTTTCTCACTACTACTTTGACTCCCGCCCATGGACTGGAAACATCCACGTTGGCATTATCGTCTTTGTCGCCATGCCGTCCCGAGGGATGGGCTCCAGGATAGACCGGCAAACCGAGATCTTTGGTGTTTCCCTCGCCTTTATGCACGCTCACGGAGCCAAAGGGACTTCGAACGTCCACGTCCTTGTCAGAACCATCGCTGTTCTTGGTGACGTGGACGGAGCAGCCGGCCAGAGCAATCGCGCACATAAAACTCAATAGAGCCAGATAGACACTGCGATTCTGTTGCCTCGTCATAAATCCTCCTTCATTGAGGCGGGACCGCCGGTTTTTGAATGCCGGTCCCGCGAGCACCATAGCCGGGTATGGTCACCGGCAAATGGCCTTGAATCGGTATCTCCCCAAACAATGCCCGGGCCGCCGCGGTTTCTGAGATCGGCGCCGGAGAATAAGCGCAAATATAATTTTCCACCTGCGGAAAGTCGGTTGCAAGGTAAGGCGAGCCAAAAGTTACCACCACAGTTTTGTCCCGGCTGCTATCAAGAATAGATTGCAGCAGGGCAGCCGGGGTTTGCGCCAATCCAATGCTGTTGACCGTGGCGCCTCCCTCGGTCTTGACCGCTTTGCCTGCGGTTGGAACCACGTAGACGGCGACAATCACCTTTTCGGCGCCGTTTACCGCACTCTCCACCACCGGGGCCATAGGTCCGGCAATGCGCGAGTCAATGTAGATGGTCCTGGAGTCAGGGACACGTCGTCGCAGCTCGCGCTCCAACTGGCGTCCATAATCCGTGCGAATATCGTCAGTCAGGATCACGCAAACCACACCGCTCCCTTGGCCCTCTACCTTTCCATACGCAGCCGCTGGCGGAGAAGTTCTATGATTTTTTGTGAAAGGAAGTACCTGGCCATTCTCCCGCACCAGGGTGATGGAGGCGTTAGCAATGCTCTGTGCCACCTCCAGGTTCTGCGGTTTGGCTAGGGTGATGGCGATGCTATTGATGTCTACCAGCCGTGCCTTATTCAAGCCTGCACTGGCCTTGGCCCGCAGGATCTTGAGCACCGACTGATCAATCCGCTTTTCCGGCAACTCCCCATCGCGCACTGCGTTCAGCAACCCGTTGTAGGCTCCTTCCAGATCGGAGGGCAGCAGCACCATATCGTTGCCCGCCTTGACTGCATCCACCGCCGCATGTCCGGCGGCAGAGCTGCCCGCCGGGTACAGCCGCGTAAGCGCTCCCATCTCCATTGCATCGGTCACCACCAATCCGGTAAAGCCAAGGTCGTGACGTAGAAGTCCGCTAACAATGGCCGGAGAAGTCGTGGCCACTTTGCCCGGATCGGGTTCCAGCGCCGGCGCCGTCACGTGGGCCACCATGATCGAGTCGACTCCTGCCGCGATCGCAGACCGAAATGGCGCCAGATCAATCTCCTTGATCGGGTCGAGGGGACGATGCACCGTCGCC
>DATDGH010000228.1:0-4436 GCA_036522215.1 Candidatus Angelobacter sp.
GGCTGAAAGAGCTGTATCCGAATGTCCCATCAACCCGAAGGTGTCGTTTAGTTGACCTTGCGAGTTGGTTGAGGAGTTCTGTTCGTTAATTTTGTTTGGTCTTTCCTCTCCATTCAACGTTCTTTTTCCTGTGTTCTTTTCAGCCACTGGCGTGTTCGATAACGGTTTGCCCTTTTCCGTGATGGTGTACTGAACTTTCGCCCTTACGCCGGTAGCATAATCCCCTGCTGATTGTCTCTCATTTTGAACAATTTTCGCGGGTTGAGTCTCTAGGCGAATGCAAGGCAAAAGTAGTTTTTGAACGAGAAAAAGTTTTTGGTTAGCGAAGTATATTATTGCCGAAGCCATTAACTCAGCGAGCTACATGGCCCTGAATAAAAATCCGTGTTTAGAATGGCTTGATGCACCGTCGCTGCCCGACCTATTCACGGGAGATGACACACAGGGGATTATGGATACAAGCCAGCTGGTGATTGCATACGGTTTCATCCTGGCCGGGTTCGGCTTCGTCATCTGGACGATCTTGCTGGTTCTCAAGGCCGGTCGTGCAGAGAGCTGGCCCACGGCTCCGGGCACAATTGTCATCTCTCAGGTTAAGCAAAAGATGGGCCGGAGATTTTTGATGTACTGGCCAGAAATCCAGTACGAATACATGGTTAACGGACAACGTTATGACTCTGGTGTTTGGCGGCTCGGCGCCAGAAAGGTCCGCCTATCCTGGCCTTCCGTAGCCCAAAGAGCTGTGGCGCGTTATCCATGCGGCAAGACGGTGACTGTTTCTTATAATCCTGATGATCCTCATGACGCCTTGCTGGAACCGGGAGCGATCGATTGGACGGGGTTCACTCTTGGGATGATCTTCATGATTTTGCCAGCGACCGTGATCATTATCAGCAAGTGGTAGTCATTGCATCATCAGTAATTCATATTGAAATTGATCATGTTCCAATGAATTACGAACCAGGCAAATCCGATGCAGGCCAGCACGATGATCAGGTTGAGCCAGCGGACGCCTCTCCATAGGTTGCGGGCACGCCACATCATCAGCGTGGCCAGGATCACTACCAGCGTACCCAGGGCGCCGATCAGGCCCACGGCCTGCAATATCAACAACAGCGGATCAAGCTTGCCGCTCAGAAAACTGAGCTGGTCGGCCGAGGAGAGCGTGGCAACCAAAGCCAGGGCAAAGACCAAGTCGATGGCGCAGACCAGCTTGATAGCAAGCCGCCAGCGGCGCTGCGCCGGCGTCAGGTCCAATTTGAAGCCATAGTGGCGTCGGACCACCCAGGCGACCGGCCAGAATACCAGCGTGAGAGCCAGAGTAGTCAGGCAGAAGTAGATCACAAAGCGGTTCCAGGGATAGCCATCCAGCAATCCAACACGCTGAAAGATAATGGCAGGGAAATTGATTCGCAGCTCGAGACGCCCGCTTGAGTCTTTTTGAAAGGCAATGCGGTCCTGGCCATCGACTTCACGATAGACCAACGGTCCGATCTCCTTCCAGCGCCTGGTCTGGCCGTTCAAGTCCTGAAAGGGAAAAACCTTGATATCCCCATCGGACTCCGGGACTACATGGACTTCCTCAAAACTGTTGGTGACACTGAGCAATGTGCTCTGCGTTCTCCTGCTACTCATGTAGTAGCCGGCAACGGTCTTCGAGTCGGCTGCGGCAGTGGAAGAGGCGTGGACGTCAGGTGGAATGGAAGGAAAGTAGCGGTCGAGAAAGTGCTTCCACAAAGCCGTGCGCGGGCTGTTTTCTCCTCTTCCTGCCGAGTTGTAGGAGACAAAGAAACCTACCCCGGAATCCAGCACCAGATGAAGATCGCTGTGGAAGTAGATGGTGTCGCCGCCGTGGCCGATGATGCGATGTCCGTTGCGCGTCTCCTCGTAGAAACCAAGTGCCATGCCGTTCAACTCGGGATGGAAGCCATTTTGACGAGAGTGCATTTGCTGTGCGGTCTCGGGAGCGAGAATTTGCGCGTTCTCAAATTTTCCATCCTGAAGGTGCGCGATCATAAAATGCGCGAGGTCGCCGGCGGAAGCCGAGAGAGCGCCTGCGGGCGCCGGTACGATCACTTCAAAGGGCTTGGCCTTGCCAGTGCCGAGTTCGTAGCCATTGGAAAGAAAGGGTTTTAGCGGCGATGGCAAGGGCTGAGCGAAGGTAGAGTGCTCCATGCCCAACGGGCGAAAGATGTTTTCAGTGACGTAATCATTGAAGGGGCGTCCGGAAACGCGCTCCACAATGTATCCAGCGAGAGTGGCGGCATAGTTGGAATAGGCGGGCACCGCTCCCGGGGGAAAGATCCGCCTGGGCATGTGTTGGACCAGATAATCCCTAAGCGGGGAGACTGGTGTCCCTTCGGGAACAAAGAGTTGTTTGAAGCTCTCCTCAAATCCGGAGGTGTGGGTCATGATGTTGCGCAGCGTAATCGGTTGCGGAAAGGTGTCTGGAATCTTGAAGTCCAGATACTCGTTCACGTCATGGTCCAGATTGAGCTTACCTTGCTGCAGCAACTGCATCACGGCGGTCCAGGTGAAGAGCTTGGAAATGGAGCCGGGACGAAACAGGGTAGTGTCAGGTGAGATCGGCGCCTTTTTTTCGACGTCAGAGTATCCGTAACCTTTGGCAAACAGGACTTTCCCGTCTTTCACCACGCAGACCACAGCGCCGGCAATGTTTTCTCGTTCCAGCTGAAGAGGCAGGAAGCCGTCGAGAAACGTCTCTACGTCTGGAGCGGTCAGCTCGTGGGGAGTCTCCTGCACTTTGGTCTCGCCGGGCTGCGGGACCTGTGGCGGCGGAGCCGGCGCCTTGGTTTTCTGGGCAGCAGCGGCGGTGCAAAGAAGCGCGAGAGCGGCTATTCGTAAACTACAAGCGATGCGCAATGTGGCTCCTTGGAACCGGGAATAGGCTACAGCAAAGGCAAAATCTTAAACCACAAAGGACGCAAAGGATAGGGAACAGGGAATAGGTTACAGGGGAGAGGGAACAGCAAAACATCGCCACAGAGGTTATTGAAGAAACAGCGAGGACACGAAGGAATGCGGGAGAATGGTTTGAGATTTCTATTCCTGTTCCCAGTCACCAGTTCCCTAGGCTTAAGGCATGATTTTCACTTTTGTTCCCACTGGCACGAGCTTCCAGATCTCTTCAATTTCCGAATTGCTTACGGCGATGCAGCCGTCAGTCCAGTCAGTCTCACGGTGGCGTGAACCGAGCCAGGCGTATTGCGGCATGAGGCCGTGGATCATGATGTCGCCTCCGGTAGGGACGCCCAGCTTGAGCGCGCGCTTGCGGTCGGCGACGTTGGGATAGGAAACACGCAAGGCTAGATGAAATTGACTATGCGCGTTTTTGCCGTTGATTACGTAGTCACCTTCGGGCGTTTTGTGGTCGCCACGTTTTTTCTTGGCGCCCACGGGCACAGTTCCCAGAGCGATGCGATAAGTTTTGAGCACGTGATCGTGATGCATCAGAGTCATGGTGCGGCTGGACTTTACGATGATGATCTGGTCGACGCTGGCGGCAGTGGTGTTTTTGGCGCTGGCAGAGGGAGCAATACTTGCAGTTATTATCAGCAGATGCAAGGCAAAGCTAAAGTTTGACTTCAGCTTAAAAAACTGCCGGCAACGTTGACCGGACGGCGAGCGACCATCATCGGCAACTTTTAGCTTCAGAGGCGAGGAGCAGTCATTGCGTCTGTGGTTGCGAGAAGAGTTACGGTCCATAAGTAGTTATCCTCATTCCGAATTTCCAGAAACAAGAGATAAATTAAGAGCGAGTAAGAGATGTCAGAGGCGCACGAAATTACTGTCAGGAAAATGTAGGGATAGGCACGCAGTTACGAAGAGGTTTCTTTGAAGAAAGCTAAATTGTTGGTGATTGATGATGATCCGGCGATACTCTCGGCCGTGAGTGAGTACATGCAGATGGAAGGTCACACGGTGTTTCGGGCGCCGGACCTGAAGTCGGCTTATGAGGTGCTGGAAAATAACCTCATGGACGTGGTTATCACCGACTTTGAACTGCCGGATGGCGACGCGCTCGAATTCCTTGGCGTAATAAAGAGAATGAATGCTCCCACCCAATGCATTGTCATGACCGGATACGGCACTATTGACCTGGCGGTGAAGGCCATCAAGGAGGGTGCAGAGCAGTTCGCTACCAAGCCCGTGCAGTTTTCTTTGTTGAGCACTTACGTCAACGGCTGTCTGTTGAGCCAGCAGAACAAGCGCAAGCAGCTTGCCCGTGCCTTAACCATTCAGCGTTACGAAAAAAACCCGTTTCAAGGGACAAGCACCTTGATCCGGCAGTTGGAAGAGGAGATCAATAAGTTCGCTCAGAGCGAACGGCCGATCCTGATACAAGGCGAGACCGGCACGGGAAAGGGAGTGTTGGCGGAATGGATCCACAAAAAGGGCCAGCGTGCGGAGGAAGC
>DATDGH010000229.1:0-2744 GCA_036522215.1 Candidatus Angelobacter sp.
CCAGCACCGGATTGGATCCGCAAACCCGGTTGCTGGTGTGGGAGATCATCCGCGACTATCGCCAGCGCGGCAAAACCATCCTGCTCACCACCCACAACATGGAGGAGGCTGACCTGTTGTGCCAGCGCATCGCCATTGTGGACAAGGGAAAGATCATCGCGCTGGGAACGCCGGCGGAGTTGAAAAGCTCCATTCCCGGAGGCTATCTGCTGCGGCTGCGATTCACACGCGCGGTCCCAGCCATCGCCACACGATTGCAGGCTGTGGCGGGCGTGAGTGAAGTAAAGATGCAGGGAGAGAATGCGGACGTCTATGCCGATCGCGGCGGAGCGCTGATTGGTCCAATCATCGCCGCAGCCTCGGCCGAGGGCGCTGATCTTTGCGACGTCCATATCTCTGAGCCCAGTCTAGAAAATCTATTTCTTCACCACACCGGAAAAAGCCTGCGGCAGTGATCGCAGGCAGAGAGGAAACACATGAACTGGAAGGCTTTCGGTGCCATGCTGGCTCGCGATGCCCACGTCGCGCGACGCAACGTCATCACACTCTTGTTGCAGACCATGCTGCAGCCGCTGCTCTTTGTATTTATCTTTGGCCAGGTCATGACACGCGGCGGGCTGTTGGGAGCCAGCTACAAAAGTATGCTGCTGCCCGGCATTATTGCCATCAGCATGTTGATGACGGGAATTCAGGCGGTATCCATGCCTCTGATCGCCGAGTTTCAGTTCACCAAAGAGATTGAAGACCGCCTGCTGGCGCCTATGGACATCAAGTGGGTGGCCATCGAAAAAGTGATTGCCGGAATGCTTCAGGCGCTGGTCTCCGGAGCCGTAGTGCTGCCGGCGGCTTGGCTGTTGCTAGGCCGCAATGTAGGCATAGGTTTCGATCATCCCGGAAGACTGGCAGCCGTGGTGCTCCTGGTGGCGCTGCTCTCCGCCGCCGGCGGCCTGACGTTGGGTTGCGCCGTAGGGCAAACCCATATCGGGCTGCTGTTCAGCGTGATACTGGGACCCATGATCATGTTTGGCTGCGCCTACTATCCCTGGAGCACGCTTTCGGCCTTTCCCATTATGAAATATGCCGTGCTGATCAACCCGCTGGTCTACGCCAGCGAAGGTTTACGGGGTACGCTTGCGCCACAGGTGCCTCACATGCCGCTGGTGGCCGTTATCGCGGTGCTGGCCGTTGCAGATGTGATGCTGATCATGGCCGGGCTAAACCGTTTTCGGAAAAAGGCGGTAAGCTGAGGATTGCATGTGGCTGCATTCCATTTTAAGGTCTTGCAACGACGACTCAGCGCCACTAGCCTGTTGACGCTGAGGCATTCTCACAATCCTAGTTCAGGGCTGAGAGTAGAATCTGGACTATGGTTCATAAACCATCAGACAGAGCTGCGCATCTTAGCAGCGAGGGTCGTTCCAACTACGAAAAAGGCTACGCCTTTGAGGACAGAGTTGCCGAGGCTTACCGCCTGCTCGGCTACCAAGTTGAGCATGGTCGTCTCTTCTATGGTAGACAAGTCGATATTTTTCTCGAACTTAACCTCGGTGACTTGCGTGTTCGGCGTGCAGTTGAATGCAAAGCTGGCGACGTCACAGTGGACGACCTTGACAGATTTCTGCTCAAGCTCAACCTTGTGCAAAAAGACTACGCCGATGCGCAAGGAACTATCGTCGCTGGTCTCGGATTCACAGATTCAGTCACAGCTCATGCCAGCGCTAAAGGTATCAAATTAACGTCATTTCGTGACTTATCCGCGCAAATCCTCGACGGACCTGCGTATGCGAACGCATTGTTACGAGAAATTGAAAACAATGAACGGTATATTCCCAAGCTATTTGTTGAGCCGTCAATCAGGTACGACCCCGCCGGAAAGGGCCATCAAGCATTTGCCGTACTATCCCAATGGCTTCAAGATGCCCAGTGGAACCAACTGACACTCCTCGGAGACGTTGGCACTGGAAAGTCGTTCCTGTGCCGAATGTTAGCGCGTCATCTTGCGCACCGTTATCTTGAGAGCCCATCCGATCAACCACTGCCGCTTCTCGTCGACCTTAGAAATGCCGATCGCGAGTTTAGTCTCGAGGGGCTCATTCTGACCCATTTTGCCACCCACAGCTTATCAAGGGCGACCTTCGATGTCTTCGACTTTCTAACCGCCGAGGGCCGTCTAATTCTCATCTTTGATGGCTTCGACGAAATGGCTTCGAGGGTTACTCCTGCCGTTACAGCTCGTAATTTCCACGAACTAGCTCGCTGTGTCAAACGGAACGCAAAGGTTCTTCTTACTTGCCGAACGCATTACTTCAAGAGCCGGACGGAAGAAGAGGAAGTCGTTTTGGGTGGTTCCGGGACGGCCCTCTCTGAAGTCGCGCGCGATTTGTACTGGGACCTAATATCTCGAAGTGGATTCAAGATTGCATACTTACAATCATTCACCCTACGGCAAATCGAGGAATATCTCTCCAAAGCTTGTGGGAATGCCGCGTCTGATGTGCTCAAGAAAATTCAGAAGATCTACAACCTCGCCGAGCTTTCACAACGGCCTCTGCTCTTAGAAATGATCGTGAAATCAGTCGATAGGCTTACCACGACAGAAATCGATTCTGCTCAACTGTACGAAGTGTTCACAAATGCCTGGGTTCATCGAGATCGTTGGCGTGATGTCATGCGGCCAGAGGACAAGCTAAAGTTTCTGACAGCTTTGGCCCGCTCGCTGTGGGAAGAGGAGAAAACGAGCATAA
>DATDGH010000230.1:0-9573 GCA_036522215.1 Candidatus Angelobacter sp.
GGGGGAGGTTCGACCCAGATCGAACCGTACTACCGAGTCACCACCAATCAGAGTTAGGTGCTTCATATCGCTAGAACCGACACCTTTGCCAACCGCCCCGTGCACGTCAACCAGTGCACCCGAATACGTTTCCATCGTAAAGTCAAAAGTTGCAAAGGTATCCGCTTTATAGTCCGTTTCCTCGAGACCTGAATGCCGTGCTACTGCGATTCTGGTCCGGCGGCTTTGAATGTCGAACGTACTTACTTTCAGGTCCACTGACAACATTGCAAGTATGTGGCTGAAAAGGTCATAAATCATTCCGGCACTCAAGGCCTCGACACGCCACCGCTCAACCGGCCCCGGCTCAAGCAATGCGAATTCCACACTCTTGAGTGGACCGAGCAGCGCAGCTACGGTGGCGTGGTCACGAATGTACTCCTGGATTTTTGCGAGGTAGTGATCAAAGGGAGATACGACTGTACCAGGCAATTCGACCCGCGTCGATTCGGCTGCTGCGTCGAGCATGCGAGAGAGATCCTGCTCGAAGCTCTCGGCTACTGTGTACTCCTTGTCATACGGATTCTCAATTATGATCAAGGTCGCCCGTTTCAGCCATCTACGCGCAACGCGAATATGGTATTGGTCTGGAACCAGGACAAATACGACGTCGGCACGAATGCGATCAAGCCATGACTGTTCTGCTGGATCTTTTAAATCCACGTAGTGGACCATTTGGGGCCGTTCTTCGTGCAGAGTGCCATCTGATGCGCGGTGGTCAAGCGTCAGCTGTTCATACAGTATCTCCAGTCGATCAGCAGCGGAATTCTCGCCCGCGTCACGAGCCAGCTTCACTTTCTCTGCCTTGAGCTCATCCAGTGGCCCATAGTCGGCGACCAAAAGAGAAATCCGCCCCAGACGGACTTCACCGCGAAGCTTCGGCCAATAGCGTTCGATGAACGCATCACCAGCACCAATGCAGACAAACTGCAGAATTTGTGCTCGCGTCCTAGCCATCAACATCAGGCGATTTAAATCCGCAAATCTTTCGCTCATCTGCATTCCCTCCAAACGTCCCAGCACTGGCCGCAGCGAAGTTTTTAATGATGATGAATTTGACTATCAGAACGCTACTTCAGGTGTTTCAATCCATCCAATGTTTGGAAAACCGCGGGCTGTGCGAAGCTAGTCATTGGTGATTGCACAGACCGAAACCCCAATGTCTTCTATGAGATTAGCGTGGCTCATACAATCGGGAAGCCAATAATCTTAATTACCCAGAACGAGGCCGATGTCCCATTTGATTTGCGATCGCTACGATACATCCATTACAGGTATACACCACCCGGAATGCGTCTCTCCGAAGAGCATCTCCTAAAAACAATTCGCGGTGTTGCGGTTTCTGCCAGCCGCGCAAGGGGATAGGCCAAATCGTCAGGCACCCTCGAGCAAGGGTTGAGCCATCGGCAGTGCTGATCGCACCTCGGAATTAGTTCTCTCCTTTGGGTTTGAATCCTGCCCCCTTTATGGAGCTGCGCTTTGTCCCGAAGATATTCTCATGCAACCGACGGCGCAACACCTCGGGCAGCTCGTAGAGTTGGTTTCCCCGGTAGACCTCGATCGTCTTCTTCGTCGTGTTCATCACCACGTGACAGTCATGGCACCAATGGAGATGTTCCTCCAATTCAGTGCGCACAGCGAAACTGGCAGTGCCATCAAGATAATCGGTCAATTCCTTCAGAAAGTCATTACATTTCATGGTACGAGGCGCCGCGCTCTTAACAGACCTTACGGAAACTTCTAACACTGTAAAATCCACTAGCTTAGCGAACTCGCCGGTGCCGAATAGGGACCTAATCAGGTCGGCAGCTTCAGGAGAACAATCAATCTCTAAAATAGTTGATCCACTCCGGACATATTTGATTGTTAAGGTGGCATCGTTGGCGACTTTTCGCAAAAAGTCTTGGGCTACCTCGCTAATTATTTGAAACTGTTCAGGGGTACAGCTCAGCTTGATGGCCATCTGAACACGATAACGTTGCTCGGGCTGAGATAAGATCGCACGATCCGGAGCAACGCCACGGATACCGCAAACGAGCCTCTGCAGAGCATCTCCGTCGTCAATTCCTCTCACGAACTCCACCCACGTCGCTCTCGCGAGAAAGGCGGGCAGCCGGGCACTCTGCACTCCACTGGCACCCGGCAACAGAACTGGGATGACGCGAAAATTTCTGTTGCGTTCCGTTACGCGGCGGTCAAGGGCCGCCCGCACCTCCTCGTTTTGCCACGGGCCAATCCCAGCAGGCCCTAGGAACACCGCACAGGTACCACACGAGTCTAGGGCCTCTTCGATACCTTCTTGCCACGGTTCCCCGGGGATGAGGTTCCAATTGTCAAACCAGGGCTGAAGACCGATTTGAACAAGATTGCGAGCTATTCGCTCGACCGCTTGCTTGTCGTGTTTGCTATGACAAAGGAAAACGTCGAAACTTTTGGACATAATCGCTCGCATTGCGCCCATAAAAGACCCGTCGATTACAATTCACGCACAGATCAATCTATGCTGCGATCAGCATATAGTTCGGAGCACGGCACGGCGCGCCGCGTCACAGCCACCGGGCGTTTTTTGGATCTCACAATGGTAAACCCCTACGCCGAAATATGCATCGGAAATTTTCAGTTTAGGGCGCACATCTCTTCGGGATTAGGGCCCGTTTTGGCCGTGAATAGATGTGGCGGAGGAAGACTCAGCCCTACCTGTCGAGCTTCAGCAGCAGCGCGCAGCATCCGAACTGACTTGAATTCCTTCTCACCTGCTTGGGGTTGCAGTTCTCTTAAGACGCGGCTACTTTGCAGCACAGGCTGCTTTGAGGAAAATCGGTATTCCATGAATTGGTGCTACTCATCAGATATTGAATTGGACGCATTGTTGAGATTTATAGTATTGAGGAGATTTCAAATACACAAACCCGCCTACACTCGTTTCTTGTTCGTGGAATAGGCAATTGCAATTCCATTGGTTCCATACATTTGCGATGCAAGTACCTACCCAACCCACTGGGCCCAAGCCCAGTGAGCTACTAACGCACGTCGAAAGTCTGTCTTCGGTACCATCGGGCAATAATGGAATTGAGACTTGTTGAGTTTTGTAGTTTCTTGAGGCTTGGACTGCGCCCTTTTTTGAGACAGTTAGGACGTTCGACAGTTGCCATTCGCTGCATTTTGCTGTACGAACGGCAGGCCTTTGTTGCAGAACAAGCTTAGCGGGGAAAGCGGAGGCGAGCTCTGGTGGAGAGCAACCCGCCAAGGAATACCTCGCTGAAACTCATTCCGATGAGTAGACCAGGGCAGGGATTGAACCTTGCCCTGGCAATCTCAGTGGTTTGAGCCATCGGAATAGATTTCCCGATGCCTTGGAAAACTCATCTTCGCCGGCCTCCAGTCAGCTTGCGCCTTGTTCAGTATCCGCTGACACTCGAACTCCAGCGGTGATTGGTAAGCCAGTGCGGAGTGTAACCGCACCCGATTGTAGATCTGTTCGATAAATTCTTGCATATGGTCGGCCAGTTGTTCCAGGGTGCTGTACGCCCGCGCCGTCTTGTGCGGTAGGAGTTGAGCTGTCGAAGATCGGGCTTCGTTATTTCGCAAGCTGTCGGCTCCAAAAGCCTGACCTGGCATTTTGAGTCGGGCCTTTCCACTGACTCGTAATTAGGCAGCCGCGGTACCTGAATCTTGGGCTTAGAGAGTCGCGGCGTTGCCGTTGTATCGTTTAGTACGGCAGCAGTAGTAACTCGCCATTACCGCGCGGTCACGCTCTTTCACGCTCATCTTTGCAAGGACTACTTTCCAGGGGCCAGAGCACCCAAGTACGTCCTCCATCCTGAAGCCAATCAGGTTTTTGTACTCCCATCTCTCCGGCGGTACTCGTTCTTTCACCCTTTGCTTCAGTTCCTCAAATGCGAAGTGAGTGATCGTGTGTGCTACAAAGTTTAATTCATTACTTGGTACCACATGAAATAAGCCAATTGGCCGAAGTTCAAATTCACTTCCACCCAGTCCCAGTTCAGATTTCATTTCTCTAATTACGCCAGTTGTCAGCGGATCGGCTCCGCCTCTGAAATCGGATGGTTCATATCCGGCGCCGAGTGGTGCGATTCTCCCGCCATGCGTGGCGGTCTTGCTGGATCTTCGTTGCAGCACACACTTTTCATCGCGGGTTTCTAAGATAACATCAAGTCCTAAAACTGCAGGGTTGACAGCCCATACGGAATAATTATGGCGGCCAAACTCACGAAAGTTGTCCCGCAGAAGAAAAAAAGGGAAGTCCCATTGTGCTTCCGGACCATGCTCAAACTTGTGTTGCTGGTAATAAATTTGATTGCAAAGAACATAGGCTCTGAAATAATCTATTTCCTCCCAGTAGATCGTGGCACAATGGCGGCTCGATTCAAATTTAAACCCGGTTGTCCATGCTGCCGGATCGTTTTTCAGATTTTGCCCAATCCTCTTTCCGAAAGCTCCTATTTCCTTGGGCGTGAATTGGTGTTTGTGAGCGGCAGGCTTCCCTTCCGCCGCAAAGCGATTCACGTAGGGCGATGCTTGGTCGGCGCGTTTCGTCTCGAAGGCAGCGGTATTCGTGTGTAGATCGCAGACCTCGTGAGCAGCTACCTGATAGCCGTTATAATGAATGGGTATCAGGCCAGCGCTCTCCAACTCGCTGCAAAAGTATTCGTTCCAATCGTTCCAACCTCTCGGGAGCTGGGCTGAACGAAATCCGCGTTTCCTAATCGCGATATCGGGATCAGACCTGGGGACTGCAGTTCCCAACACCTCACGCAGCTTAGCCATTTCCCCTTTCCAGTCCCGATGGAGTGCCATGTGTTGAATTGCATTTAGAGTTTCACCTCCGCCGATATCGCGATCAGGCAACTCGCAGTTGGAGAGGAGAATCGGAATGAACCACGATCTTGCCGACGGACGCTGCCGGAGTTCTTCTATAGCCAGGGTCAGTTCCTCGTTCATGTAGGATCGTGACTTCACTGCATATGCGGACGAAAAGCACGCGAGAAAGAAATCGCCTTCCCGGATCGCTCGTCGAATTGCGCTGCGCCATCTTTCGCCGGGAGCGATGTCTGATCGGTCAAGCCAAACCTGTACTCCACTTCGTTTAAGCTCCCTAATGAGACGATCGACAACAGAAGAATCTTCCCGAACATACGAAATGAACACATGAGGCATCTTCAGATTATGCACTAGACCCACGACTGCAGGAGTTCATTATGGCGACTGGCTGTGTTCTCCGTTGTTTTGGGCTACCAGTGAATTGTGACGATTGAAGACGAGAGTCACTGCATTCCTAGAACACACGCCAGTCGAACTATCGTCGTATGTATTAACGGGAATCGGCGACGAGACAGCTCGTCCAATCGAATCCTCGAGCTGACCGTAATAATAGGCGCGCCGCACCTTCGCCGGGTTTTCAAGAAGGATCGAACGCGTAGGCGTCTTATTCACCACGGTTCGCTCGTCCAAGCCGCCGCCCCAAATATGGAGTACATAACCATCTACAGGTAGTTTCCCATCAAAGACTTGAGCATCAACCGAGGACCATCTACAGCTAGTCCCAGGCGCATAAGCTATTCTATCGATCGTCAACGGAAGCGCACTGGTACCAGGCTTATCCGGGGATGGAGAACAGGTTGCTGTCCGCAGCAGGGGATCAAAAGCGCCCGCGGTCGTACTCAACGGCCGAACGTCGCTGCCCTTTTCGTTTTCCCGGATTTTTGCGAAGTACCCCATCGCCTCCAGCATTTCCGCCTGTCGTTCCTTGACGTCGCTCGCAGTCCTGGCATCGCAGATTTTCGCCTGAGCGAAGTCCCAGCGGGTCTCGTTCAGGCCGTCCCAGTCAGGATTCTCTTTCACAATGGGCTCCGTCACGAGGGGCCTGAGAGTTTCAACAGCTTCCTGTGTGCGGCCTTCAGCGAGTAATACCTCCCCAAGTGTATCTGTTACGGTCATTTCCATTTCTGTCATCCGGTTGCTGTCAGGCCGGCGGAGGCAACGCGCTATCCGTACGCCCTCACGCGCATGGGCCTCGGCTAGCGACGCCATCTGTGCATCGGGTGGTGATCCCGTCCGCCCGCTCAGCCAATCGATCTCCCATTCCCAGAATGTGTATGCATAGCGATTGAGAGCTATAACAAATGTCGGGTCAAGTTCGATTGCCGCTTGATACTCGTTAAGTGCTCGACGGTAATAACCCTCCGCAATTTCCTTTGACTTGGATCTTCCCTTCTCAAGGGCATTGTGTGCTTTGTCATCCAGATTTTCGGCCAGCATGAAACGTACATGGGGATCAGTCGCAAGACGCTTCATCGAGTCCATATCGTTCGCGTCGAGATATGCCTCTGCAGTTGCCGCATTGCATTTGACGTTGGCTTCATCCGGATCCAATCTCAAGCTTTCACGGTAATAGCGCAATGCCGCCCGAGTGGTTCGCGAGCCAAGATTTCTTATTTGGGAAATGCTCCCATCTGGCCCAAGATCTTTCTCATCGATCGCCCGGTGCCAGCAAGACCAGGACTTCGGGGATTTTGGCCGAAGCGCGATCGTATCGCTACGGTCTACCGGCAGCACCGTATATTCGCCGTGTCGGTGATAGTCAAGCGTCATCCCCAAGAAATTGAGAATCTTTGCTTGCAATTTCTTCTCGTCCGGGTCCAGGCGTTGCGCCGCTGATAGCCGGAGGAACAGCGCTTGCGCGCGACTGCAATAAAAATACGGGACATACAGCCGGGGCCTACCGTCCTCGTCTTTTACCTCCTTGAAATCCTTGAACGTGTCTTCGCAGATGCCCAAATATGCAGAACGCCTCTGCCGGAGCGAGGTCATGCCCCTTGGCAATTGCGCGATTCGGACCCATATTTTGAGCGCTTCCGATGAGTTCAGGATTGACGAGAACCGGTCCGCTATGGCGGGCGCCGGTGGATAGTATGAGGTGAAATTGGAGATTGTTTCCGCCTGCATTGAAGCCCCGGGCACGAAATCGGCGTTCTCGGCCGTGCTTTCGCGAAAGGCTACCAGTGCCCTCCTGGGTTCTCCATACTCTTGTAGCGCCACCCCTAGCCTGTAATATGCAAACGCAAACCCTCGGTCCTGGCGAATCGATTCCTCAAAACATGCGATCGCATTCTTCAATTCCCCGCGGCTACGACTCTCAAGATAACAGCTCCAATGCTTTAAACCATGTCGAAGGTAACGGAAGGCAGTCCAATTGCGGGTCAATCCGGCGCTGATGAAAGAAGCGTCGCTGCTCGCAATACGAAACGCAACCTGCTCGATAAGCTCTGCGACGGGTTCCAAATGACCAGAGTTATCGCTTCGACATTCTGACGAGCCCATCTCTTCCTGTGCTGTTAGATCGGGTTCCTTTTCCTGTCCCGTTGGATCAGGCTTGGGTAGTGTACTCACCTCCATCCAGTTGTCACCTTCACTCGAATTCACCAGGACAGCAAAACGGCCGTCCCCGGTCGGCTTGATATTCCCTTCAATGACCTTTGTATTCATCATGCTGCGCACCAGTCGTTTGATCGGTGCGAAGAAAATTGAGGTGGGAATCTTGACCCCCGAAACCTGCAGGTCATCGTTCTTGGCTATGGCGGAATCAAGCGAATCCGAATCCGGCCCGGCGTTTGGAACCCTTGCTCCAGCCAACTGCTCATGAAACGCCGGACGCCCACCCCAGCGCGGCACTAACGTATCAGGTTGCAGGTCCGACCGCAGCCTGCCCAAAGCATTGACCAAGCCCAGGGAAAATTCCTGCGATATGTCTTCCTTAACGTCAGATGGCCCAGTCCAGTGAAAAGAGCCAACCACGATCGGCCTGTGATTCATCGCCTCATCGAGAGCAGCTAAGAATCCCAATCCCACCAGGACGAAGGCAAAAGCGATGATCGACGCCATCGCAGCTTTCAGGGTCACGGCCGATGGCGAACCTTGTGACAAAGAGTCGACGAGGGAAGAAATCTGTCTTTTGGCGCCCGCGCAGAGCGTCGCGAAGTACTCCCATCCCTTTTTCAACGTTACCAATTGAAGCACGCCGTTCTTAATCCATCTGGGGAAGTGGTCTAGCGCTCCCTGGACTATGTGCTCGCTCAGGAATATCCAGAGAGAAAACAGGATCGCCACCTCCAGGGTGCGATTCAGATAGCCGATGGAGAACAAATCTATGACGCTGATTGCAACCAACGGTAATACCAGCGAGAACACCAAACCAGAAAGCCGTTTGATGAGAAATGGCTTGGATGGACGTTTCACCGTTTGCTGGCCATGAACTGGTTCTTCTGCAACCGGCGTCGCTGCTTGCTCACTTAAAACTGCTTGTCCTGCCTCCGCCGTCTTCGGTCGCTGATCGTTATCCGCTTTTGGCGCAGCCTGGTTACGAATATTTTGAGTAATGACAGTCGCAATTCCTGCAAGAAGAGGAATCAGCGGAATCAATCCCAGGAGGCAGCGGCCAAAGTCGGACATTGGCACAAACGCGAATCCACTTGCAATTACCGCAGATACCAGGAGGAGTCCTGCCCTCAGTTTTTTGTTGGGGCTGTCCCAAAATAGAAATGCAAGCGCGCCGACGGCGACAACAAAAGCTCCACGCTCCACCACCGTCCACATCAGCGATGACTGGGAGTCCGCGAGATCCTGGAACCGCAACGCAAATCTCCCCATTGGTGCCAGCAGTGCCGCTGAGAAGGCTATACAAACAACGAGGTCTTCCGCGTGACTTATTGCAAGAATGGAGCCAGCGAAACAGATGGTCACCCAGACGACCATTGGCGGCCACCATATGTCGTACAGATAAACGCGTAACTCCTCAGGATCCCCTGGATTAACCGCATGGAGGCGCGTGACAGCCCATACTCCTAATAACAACGCCGGCAACAGAAACAACCACAGATGTGGTTGTTCTCTGTTGAGGCGACGGACACCAAACCAGCAAAGGGCGGGCAGGGAAGGAGCCAGGAGTAGCGCGCCCCTCAGCCAAGGCGTTGAGTTGCCCTGAGTCATAATCGCGCCAAACTCTACCCCCAAGACGATTCCACCTGTAAGCAGACCGACGGTGAATAGAATCACAATCCCTGCCAGGATCAAATCAAGAAATCCAATCGACAGTGTGCGCTTTTCGCTGAAGAAGCAAGACCCCCCTTGCAATACCAAGGCAAGCGTAATGGCAAGTGAAAGGCTCAATCCAAGAGAGTCCATGATCGCACCCTCCAATTCAAATTTGAGGTTGAATGCCTAATGAGTAGTGATCAAAACAAGCCGAGCGTTTCAAAAAATCGAACATGTCAGGATGATTGGCCACCTGACTGCTCTCAGGTGCGCCTCCGGATTCTGCCTCGGATAGGCCGAATGGGTTTCCCGTTGTAATTCAGGCACTTACGTCTGAACGGGCCCTCTGGGTCCAAGCCAAAAGGTCGGGTTCCACTGCGCATTCGCCGATCGAACATGTATTGACCCATTGAAATTCGATCTCTCTCAAGTAATGACCTCAAATGACTGGAGGTGACTGAGGAGCCGGTAAATCCCAGCAGC
>DATDGH010000231.1:0-2868 GCA_036522215.1 Candidatus Angelobacter sp.
AAACATAAATACATCTTGAATGGACTGCTTTTTGGGGCGGCGATTGGTACCGGGTTTGCAGTTTTCGAAAGCGCCGGCTACGCGCAGGACGCTCTTATTCTCGGCTTGATCAAAACCAACGGCTGGCAAAACTTTTTTGCCCAGGGAGGCGCCGGGTTTCTGAATACTGCCATCCTGAATCGCGCCTGGCTTTCACCCTTTGGGCACGTGGTGTGGACAGCCATCGCTGCCGGCGCGGTGTGGCGGGTCAAGAAGGATGGCGTGTTCGAGCTCCGCATGCTGGATAGGACGTTCTGGAAAACATTCCTTGTGCCGGTGGTATGTCACATGACCTGGGATTCACCCATCGCCATGGGGACCCAACCAGGAATTCTGAATTACCTTGTGACTCTGGGCCTGGGAGCGCTCTCCTGGTTTGTTGCTTTTGGATTGGTACAGCAAGGCTTGAAGCAGGTCCGGACGATGCAGTCACAGGTCTCAGTACCGGATGCGGTGCCGCAGGCCGTTGCAGCAGCATCAACCACGTGAAAGATTTGTGATTTTTGATTTGTGAATTGCGATTTTACTTCTTCTCCGCTGATCTCACTTGTAGGGCAAGAAGGTCGGGCTGCAAATTCACAAATCACAAATTAGAAATTAAAAATTGAGTCAGGCCCTTCTCGCCGGTCCATGTTTGCGGCAGTCTTCGCAAATTCCGTAAATCTGAAAGGTGTGGCGAGTGGCGTCGAAGTGATATCGGTGGCCAATTTCCTCTTCCAGCTTCCCTACTTCCGCCGAAAAGAACTCAACTGAAACTCCGCAGTCGGTGCACACCATGTGATGATGGCTCCGGCGATTGAACTGGTGCTCGTAGCGGGCGACGCCATCATGGAAGGCAACCTCGCTGGCTAAACCGCATTCCGCCAGCAGCTTCAGCGTGCGGTAGACAGTAGTAAATCCGATCTTTGGGTCCTTCTTCCTGGTCAGGCGAAAAAGCTCGTCGGTGGAAAGATGGTCCCGGGTCTCCAGGAAGGTGCGAAGGATGGTGTCGCGCTGGTCGGTGTGCTTCAGGCCGACACGCCTCAGGTGCTTGTAAAAGATCTCCTGCGCCTCGCGCATCGCTTCCCGAGTGGGAGGCGCATGATCGTCAATTCTTCGTTGTAACATCGAAAAATCTCGAGGTACCCGTCTTGCAAGAAATCGCCTTGATAGCGGCCAGAACGATTGAAAATGAAATTCATTTTCAATTAGACCCATCCTAGTTGCCGGTGAAAAGCATGTCAACCGTCACCAGCGCGCGGAAGCGGGTACAATCTCGATCAATGTCTACCTCAACCGTTGCTGCTCCCGCGGCCCGTCGTAAATGGGGCCGCGTTGTCCTTCGTTCATCGCTGATTCTTGTGGGACTGGTATTGGTGGTGGCGAGCGTTGGTTGCGTCTGGTTCTACCGCATGGCGCACGGCGCCTTGCCTCAGCTTGACGGCAGCATCTCCCTGCCCGGCCTACAGGCGGCTGTGGATGTCGTCCGCGACGCCCAGGGCGTACCGCACCTCACTGCAGCCAACCTGGAAGATCTATTCGTGGCGCAAGGTTACATCACTGCCCAGGACCGTCTGTGGCAGATGGACATGACGCGGCGGTTCGCCGGCGGTGAACTGGCAGAGATTCTTCCCGCCAGCAGCGGCCCGACTCCAGCTACATCAAGATCGACCGGTGTGCAGCGGCAGACCAACACCTGGCTGGAACACGATAAGCAACAGCGGATCCTGCGCATGCGTGCTGTGGCGGAACGCGTCGCGCAACAGCTGCCGGAGCGGGACCGCAAGTTCTTTGAGGCATATTCCCGCGGAGTCAATGCCGAGATCGAGCAAAGCCGTGATCATCTTCCAGTCGAATTCCGCCTGTTGGGATACACCCCGAAGCCTTGGACCGCAGCCGACTCGGTGCTGGTTGGAATCAGCATGAGCCAGTTGCTGAATCCCCAATATGAAACCGAGTATTGGCGAGGAAAAATCAGCGCCAAACTTTCTCCCGAAGTTATGGCGGACCTGTATCCAGTGATCTCCTGGCGCGACCGGCCACCAGCAAGCGCGGCGAATGATGGAGCGGCAATTTTATCGATTCCGGAAGAGCCGGCAGAAGACAAAAACGGACCACCGGCCAAGGGCGTAACTCAACTGTACGAAAGCGGGACAGGCGGCCTCGACTGTGAATCCTGTGTTCCCGGCTCGAACAATTGGGTTGTCTCCGGGGTGCACTCCACCACGGGCAAGCCGCTGCTGAGCAACGATATGCACCTGCCTCACAACCTGCCGGGAGTCTGGTATGAGGTCCAGCTTCATTCGGGAGACTTTGACGTTGTCGGCTTCAGCCTGCCGGGAGTGCCCTTAGTGGTGGTCGGGCATAACCAGCGAATCGCCTGGGGATTCACCAATCTCAATCCCGACGTCCAGGACTTGTTCGTGGAAACCTTCAATTCCGCCGGGGAATACCAGACACCGTCAGGCTGGGAGAAACCTCAAGCTAATCATGAGGTTATCCATGTAAAGAATGGGTCTGATGTGGCCTTGGATATAATGGTCACGCGCCATGGACCTATCGTTTCTGAGCTTTTTCCGGGCGAAACCCGCAAGCTCGCGCTGCAATGGGTGATCTACGATCCGCGGCCAATGAACACACCCTTGTTTGATTTGGATTCGGCGCAAAATTGGGAGCAGTTCCGCAAGGCATTTTCAGGCTGGGCCTCGCCTTCACAGAACGTGGTGTACGCGGATGTGGATGGTCACATCGGCTACCAGGCGATGGGCTTCGTGCCCGTCCGGGCGTCAGGGGATGGAACTGTTCCCGTTCCCGGCGCAGATGGCAAAAATGATTGGACCGGCTATATTC
>DATDGH010000232.1:0-6349 GCA_036522215.1 Candidatus Angelobacter sp.
ACATCCTGCTCCTAATCGCACGTTTCGCAGTAATCTGCTTCAGTTGCTTACTTGTATACATTGCCCTATTCATGTACGAGGATGAGAAGGGAAGGCTCCAAAATCGGCTGGAAGAGTTGTGGATACGAATCGATGACCGGCAACGCGCGGCAGCGGCAAGGCACATCGCTTTCCTCAAAGCGGTCCTGGGCCTCCTGAGTCGCGGGTTCGACTCCCTCTTTGGGACCAAGATCTTCTCGCTCCGATCCATTGCTGTTACGTTTTGCTTTTCTCAGGCATCTCTACTCCTCCTTTTGCCCTATGACCTGCTCGACTTTGAGTATCCCAAGGTGGCACTGCGTGCCGTTGCATACTTTGTGGCCCTGGTTGTCCTGGGCACAAGTTCCATCATGATAAAAGGTAAAAAAGCGGTGGCCATCTGGTCTTGCAGCGTAATCGCAATCAGTACTCTCATTTTCCTGGGATCATTGGGCTGGGTGTTCAATGGCGACATCGGGTGGACAAACACTGACATGTCATGGGACTTCAGCTCCGGAGGAGTTGGTTGGATCCTCACCGTTTTTGGGGCTGGAATCGCGTGCGACATCTTGTTCGTCGCTCTCAATCGCGCCATCATTCGATTCACCGCTCGGCTGAACGGAAGCGTTCAAATCATCGCAATGCTCATAGCCAACTGCGCGATAGCCACACTGTATATGGCCCCATATTGGCTTTGGCCTCTGAGAATCGTCACGCGGCTATCGCCCATTTACTACCAAATCGCCAACCTTACAGCCGCCACAAACTTCATTACCTCGCTTCTTGCGTGCTCGATTATCCTAATGATGGCGATTGCTCTCCTACACCGAGTATCCTGGTCGCTCGTCAGCAGGCCAATTTATGCGATTAGCCAGTTCAAAGTTGCGCGCAAACCCGGGCTTTTATTACCCGCGTCAATCGTCCTTTTAGCCTGGGCACTTCCAGCCTGGGAACCACTGCTCCAAAAGCTAAAAGACCTGAAGTGACCGGTCCTTCATACTCGGGTCCTTGTCACGTTCATTCGCGACTAAGCGCAGGATCCTCCGACCTATTCCTGCTACCGCGCGAATAGGTCCTCGGGATGACGTCGGGGTTGGATTCTCTGGCGTTGGCCTGTTCCCTATTACTTGTTACCTCTTCCCTGCTCTAGTCTTCTTCACCGCCGCAATGGACTCCTTGAGCCCTGCTGCCAGATCGGCGGTGTTGGTGGCGATGTGCGCAGGACGCGGCATGCCCGCTTCGCGGCCAATCCAGGCACGCAATTCGTCAGGGTCGGCGAGTGTGAAGCGTCCTTCCCGCTTCACCGGCATTCCCGCTTTTGCCCAGCGTTGCACAGTGCTTGACGGAAGCTTCAGAAAGTCGGCTATGGCAGACCAGCCTTTGAGTGGCCCGTTTTCAGGCTTAGCGGCCTTGCGTGGCTGTGCTTTCTTACTCTTTTGTGGCGGCGATTTTTTCTTTGCGCTCATTCGGTGCTAGATACAAAATCCTTTTACCACGGAGGACACAAAGGAGCACAGAGGACTTCCGCTTCGATTGATGAAAATCAGCAATTAGTAGTTAGCCATGGCATCTAGCCCACAACCAGAACTAACGTACGGATCAGTTCTTGCCCTTGTCCTCCTTTGCGAGCCTCGCTGCTTTTTCACGGCGACGGCGCTCCCAGACTTCCCTGAGCGCCCTTTCAAATTCTTCGTGCTCTTTTTCAGGGGGCGCATTGTATTTAGCCATGGCAACTTTCGTGTAGTCGTCGACAAACCGTTGCTCACCCTCATCGTCCCTGCTCTGTTTATGCCTGTGGAGCGCAGTAGCGTAGCGGCGCACAAACGCCTCAAAGCTTTCGCGCTTATAGCCTTCGAATTTCTCGGAAATCAATGAGTCCATCTCATCCTCGCTGAGATCCGGCCTTTCCGCGATCGCTTCGATCTCTTTCTTCCACTTTTCTTGAACCTGTTCTTCAGAAATGATTTTCATAGGATTGGCTCTGGAAACCCGCCGGTTAAAGGATACAAAGGCGAGCGATGCAGGTCAAAGAACACCAAATGCCTAAATTAGATAGCAGTGAGCAGCAGGCAGGTCGCCCTTGACCAAGTCGGCGGTACTATAATAGCGGAGATGGAGAGAATCTAAAGGGAGATAATGCGGAGCCTGCTGGAGGATCCCAAGCGAATAAAGATGCTGGGGCAGGAACTCAGGGAACTCGTGGAATACGTGGAGGAAAACAAGGACAAAATCAGTGAGGACTACGTTTAGCTCTTTGGACATAAAAAAATCAGCAAATAGCAATTGGCAGTTGGCAATCGGCTAAAACCAAACTGCGCGAATCACTTCTGCTTTTATCCTCCTCTTGCCGCCTGCGCTTTTTTTTGCGGCTCCCAGTTTCAGAGACTACTTGTTCTTGATCTTGTCCTTATTTTCCCTGACATAATCACGAAGAACTTTGAGTTCCGCCTTTAAGGACGTCACTCTCTTAGCGTTTCCGCCCGCGCGGATTTGGTCAAGGGCACGTTTGGCTTCTTAGGACAAGTCGTCAACTATTTTCTCCTTATTCTTTTTTACTCGCTCTACCAGTTTCCTCATCTCCTCCAAAAGCCGATCAGCGTTTTTGCCCTTTACCGCTGCGTCCAACATGAATTCGCGACTGATCCTGTTCATCTCTGCCGCGATTGCGGACTTGGTCAAGGGCACGTCGGGCTCTTTCGACATAAGAAATCAGCAAATAGTAATTGGCCATGGGCCGTTAGCTAAAATCTGACCTGGGTGTGCCAATCACTTCTTACCTTTATCCTCCTTTTGTTGTCTGGCTGCTTTTTCGTGGGGCGCTATTATCAAGATCCGGTTTCGCCGTCCTCATCATAATTCGAGAACGGCTTAATGCGGATTTTGCCTTCCCTTAATCTTCTTTCAAAAGCCCACCTGCCTTCGTCCAGTTCTTGTTCGGCAGGGCTAAGAGATTTTCTTAATTCCGCGCGTCGTTGTTCCTCAGCATCTAGGAAGGGCACGTTGCTGTTGGCGATAACTCTCTATCCTCTCAGAAACTAGAGACTCCTTCTGCTCTTGGGTCAAGTCAGTTCTTGAGGCGATTGCCTCCATCTCCTCGATCCACTTTGTTGCTTCATCTCGATTTGGATCGCGGTTCATTCTTAACCTCCTCAAAAATTCTATGAAGAAATCAGCAAATAGTAATTGGCCATTGGCAGTTAGCTAAAGCCTGACTTGTGCGTGCCAATCACTTCTTGCTTTTACCCTCCTCTTGCAGCCGAGCTGCTTTTTCGCGGCGACGACGCTCCCACACTTCCTTTATTGCTTTATCAATTGCTTCATTCTCCTGCTCTGGTGGCTGACCAAAGCCGGCAGTCATGATTTTTACGTAATCTTCAACAAATTGTTCTTTGTCAGTCTTCTGTTTGTCGTTCTTCATTGACTACCTCACATATCCTGCTTGCCGCAGGTCCGATTATCTTTAGGAATCGTTCCAATTGCTCTCTTCCATGAACAGCCCGCAAGGTTTTGATGTGGCTTTTCAGCCAATCAAGGGCAGCTTCGTCTGAAACGCCTGCTTCAGCATGATCCCCGCGCAAGATAAGAGCGGCAATTTCGATTACTGCCATTACTTTATCATTTGGATCGACCCCCCGAGAATGCAGCCAAGGGGAGAATTGTGGAGTCACCGGATGCGCATAATCCCTATCAGGGTCTCCATAATTGCGAATGTCACCTTTGCCCATATCTGCCTGCGCACCATGAATACGTTCCTCAAGGTTCGCAGAGATGTTGATGGCATCATCTGAGCCCTCCAAGGCTAGCGGCAGAACTCCATACTGCGACTTAGCTTGCTCCAGATGGTCACCTAACAAATCGAGATCTTCGCGGCCAGTTTTATCCGCTCTTACCCGGATTTTGGCGATCACATCATCGGCAAGATCCCCAGGGAGGGTAACTCCTGCGAAGGAGTGGTCTTTCACCGCCTTGTGGATTTCGTGCAGAGCGTCAGTATTCAGCAGAACGATTTCTCCTCGCTGCGACTCAGGAGCCCCAATTCGGGATTTGATCTTACCGGTGAATTTCTTGAGATCTCGTGGATCAAAGTCGGGACTAGCAGGTTGCCTGGTTGCAGGCGCTACCGCTTGCACCCGAACATCACCTGGCTTTACCGTCTTCAACCCGCTCCGGGTACGCACCACGATGCGGTTAAAGTTTCGAGACGGACCTACTACTTTTCCGGTCTGGCCATTACGCAGAACAACCTTTTCTCCGGAAGCGAAGGTTGTGGTGGATGATTGAGTGTTGCGGGCCAGGAACTTCTCCAAGGCTTGGCGATGCATGGCCGCGGCCTGGTTCCAGTACCAGGCGCGATCGGCTGAGCCTTCGGAGAAATTTCTGCCTAGGGTGTACAGGCGGTGAGTCTGATCGGTAATGGCCTGGATTTCCGGCGTGACGATCTGCACCTCCGCGGTACCGCCATTCGGCATCTGTAACTGGACATTCGTGCTGGGGTATCCGGCTTTTTCTCGCGGCTCAAGGAATTTGTCATCCACGCTGATCATGGGGAACTGCTGCCGTAGGCCCGCGATGAGTTGGTCCTTGGCCGCAACTGTGTCAGCAACAATCTGGGCAGCAAGGTTATCGCCGATGGTGCTGGGCGGCTTGCCATCTGCGACCTTTTCTTCCAGGCGCTGCAAGCCTTTCTGCGGACGCAGACGATCAAACCTGGCGCCCGGAACTGCGGCTGCAACTTCAGAAAGCTTGGTGGTCAGATAGGGCGCTGCGTCGGCTGCCAGACGCTCGTTTTGCACCAGGTTGTTGCTGGGCTGGAGAATTTGTCTTCCCGACGGCGGATCTTTCTGGCCGATCCGGCTGGCTTCCTCGGCGCTGACCGGAGCAGGCGATTGCGCGAGAGCAGCCTGCACCTGCGGCGGTTCCTGCTTGACCTTGACTTCCGGTACCTGACCGGGAACAGGCTTGGCCTGGGCCTGGACTTTGCGCACTGAGGGCGCATCAGCAGTCATGTTGCGTCCCATAACTGGGACTGCAGCCGCCATCGGCTGCATCCCACGAATCGCCGATAACTTGAGGGTGCGGATCCGGCCATCGGGCATGCGAACCACTGCCACATTCATGGCGGAAGAGATGAATTGAACTGATGCTTGGCGGCCGTTAGGAAGGAGTACAGATTGGCCGATGGTGGGTGGTCGATCTACTCCTCCGGGTTCGGTTCCAGGTTCTTCACTTTCTCCAGAATCTCGTCCAGTTTCTTCGCGTCCCCGATGTTGTGGAAGAACTCTCTGATCAGCGGGCTGGTTTGTTCCTTGAACGCTTTGATCCTGCGTGCGCGTTCTTCTGGAGATAACTCGCTGGAGGGCCTCAAAGGCTTTTTCATTCATCACCTCGTTTATGACTTTATCTTCGAAATTATATCGCTGGCGTGCCATCTCTTGGAGATGTTCCCAGAGCTTCAAGAAGCGTTGCAATACTGCTTCCCCGTTCTTGGAGGCGGCGTGTTCCCAGTATTTTTCCGCGAATCGAATCTCTTCGTCAGGAGACAGCTCCACATCCTCCTTGGACCAGATGTCGTGCATAGCTTCAGCTACGCGCCGAATGTGATCCCTGACTCCTTCAGCCGTGAGTCGCGGTTCCATTTTTTGAAAATCCGGATCAGAAATGAAGGCTTCGTGTGGTGTTCCGGCAGCGATGCTTCCTTTACCCGGGTTGCGCTGACCAACGGAATGAAATAGTTCTTCCTGAATCGCATGGAATTCAGCTTTCGTTCGTCCCGCATCACGCACAACAGAGAGGCCATCTTCTTTGGTGGCGTTCCGCTCAAGTTGTCCAGCCAGATCATTCAGCTTGTTTCGGATAACCATTGAGGGATCGGCCGCTGCTTGCTGGCGAATCTTGGTAATAATTCGCTTGGCAGCGGTCAACGAGAGATTCACTCCGTCCACTGGATGGCCGTAGAGCCTCGCTACGACCTGGTAGGCGTCATCGCTTAAAACTAAGAGAGGGGGAATAACTCCGCGGCGTCCCAGAACTTCGTAGCGCATCCGGCCAGCGCTGATAGGGTCCAATCTGAAATTTGGATCAATTCGTGCCAGCTCTTCTGCGGCCGGAGTGTGTAAGACCTGGGAAGACAGACTGCTTGTGTTCTCAGTATTTTCAACCTGGCTGCGCTGTTCTGGTAACGAGGATTGGTCCGTCAGCGGCTTTGGAACAGGCGCGGCCTGTGCCCCTGCTGAGACTTTTTGCGTTTGTGCTAAGCGCTTATCGTAAAGATCGACCTGATCATTAATGAATTCCAACGCCAGTTTTTCTGCTTCGGACGGATTCTTGACGA
>DATDGH010000233.1:0-25293 GCA_036522215.1 Candidatus Angelobacter sp.
ATGCGCCACGACTCTCCCCATGAAGCCATTTTCGTGGCTGTGGCCATGGTGGCGACGAGCGTGGGTATTACAGCGCGAGTTCTGGGCGACATGCATGTGCTGCAAACGCTGCCGGCACGAATCATCCTGGGCGCGGCGGTCTTTGATGACATTCTGGGACTTATCCTTCTGGGCGTAGTGATGGGTCTGGTATCAACCACAGCCACGGCCTGGGCGCAGGTGATCGTCAGCTCGCTGGAGGCCATCGGTTTTGCCCTGCTGATGATGTTCTACGCTCCGCGTGTGGTGCGCAGGCTGGAACCTGGGCTGGAAAAGATGTCCACCCAGAATGCGCCATTAATGCTTGCCGTCGCCATCTGCCTGGGATTGTCGTACGCTGCCACAAAGGTGGGTATGGCGGCCATCATTGGCGCGTTTTTTGCAGGACTGGCTTTTGCCGAATATTCACCCCGCTGGAACCTGCTGCCGCGCGCCTCCGGCATCACGGAATTTCTGGCCCCCTTCTTCTTCTTCACCATGGGAGCCCGGCTCAATATCGCGGTGTTCGACCGCAGGCTGATTATCTCTGCCCTCGTCATCTCTTTGCTCGCATTTCTTTCCAAGCTCATTGGCTGCGGCCTTCCTGTGCTCCACTCCGGATGGAAGACGGCCCTCAAAGTTGGGATCGGTATGACGCCGCGCGGAGAAGTAGGGCTGATCGTGGCCCTGGTAGGGTTGCAGATGAACGTGGTCTCGCAGTCGGCCTACGCGCTGGTGGTCTTTATGACCGGCGCCACCACGCTGATAGCGCCGCCGATTCTGCGCCTGGTCTTCCGCGAAGATATGGACCGGCTGGCCCCTGTAGAACATCCAGAACTCAGCAGTCAGTCCACGGGGGGCCGGGATCTTCGACACTCCGCCGAAGAAACGCCTTCATGATCACACCCTGTTAGCGTGGCACAAGGCGCGGTATTCTCCTTGAGAATTTGGTAATTGAGTAATTGGTAATTTGGGTAATTGAACGTCAAAACCAACACCAACACCCAAGGTATAGCTGCTAGCGCGCTTCCGTCGCCAGCAGCTTTTGTTTGCGTTGGGAGCCCCAGCGATACCCGTTCGAGCTGCCATTCTTGTGAATTACGCGATGGCATGGCACGACCACAGCGAGTGCATTCGACGCACAAGCGTTAGCTACAGCGCGAACGGCGGACCGGCGGCCGACCGCATGGGCCACCTCAGAATACGTGCGCGTCTGGCCTGAGGGAATTTTCTGCAATTGCTGCCAGACTTTCTGCTGAAAAACCGTGCCGCGAATATCCAATGGGATATTGTGAGAGGATTTTTCGCCCGCAACCAGTGCGCGCACCTGCTCCGCCCAGGCAGCCAGGCCGTCATCATCGCGCTTGAGAACCGCATCGGGATATTCTGAGCGCAGGACGTTTTCTGCATCGCTTCCATCCGCGAACTGCACTGAACATACTCCGGCTGTACCGGCAACCAGCAGCATTTTCCCCAACGGCGTTGAGAACCTGGTGAAGCGGAGCTGTTCCTCGGCTGCTCCGCGGCGATAACGGCTGGGCGCCATTCCCAGGCGTGTCCGCGCGGATTCATAAATGCGGCTGGACGAGCTATAGCCAGCCTCTGCCCAGGCTGTGGTGACGGAGTGCTTGCGCAAAGCCTGTTTGAAGCGAGAGAAGCGGCAGGCCTGCAAATATTTTGCCGGCGATATTCCCAGTTCAGCGGTGAACACCCGTTGCAAATGAAAGCGGCTCATTCCCGCCAGCTTGCTCAAGGTGTTGAGGGTGATTTTGCTGTCAATATTTGCCTCGATAAAACGGCAGAGTCGCTGCACCAGCGCGGATTTTCCGGCTGCGGGATTCGCCGGCTCGCAGCGCAGACACGCCCTCAGGCCCGCTCTCTCAGCTTGCGGTGGAGAATCAAAGAACTGGACGTTCTTGCGCAAGGGGCGACGCGCCGGGCACGACGGGCGGCAATAGACTCCGGTGCTGAGGACGCCAAAAACGAATGATCCATCCACATTGGAATCCCGGTGCAGCACTGCCTGCCAGCGCCGCTGGTCAGTGGCCGGAATTGTCTCGACATTTTTCACGGATGCAACTTCATTATATGTCGCTGCATGTTTCGGGAAACCGTTGGAGTGGGGGGCCGCAATTTGTAAGTTTGTCATGCTTTGACTGTAGGCCCGGACGGGTTGCGTCCGCGATCCGAATATTGCTGTGAAACAAGTAATTAGTAATTGGCAATTAGTAGAGGAACTGCGGCGCCTTTCAACTACGGGCTGCGGCGTAGGTACAGAAGGCTCAAGGTTTGCACCACCAGCGCGCCGGCGATTGCCAGCGAAAAAGATGCGGCGATATTCAGACGAATCAGAGAAGGCGAAAGAATAAGAAAGAAGGTTGCAGCGGTGTAGAGTCCCACGGCCACTCCTCGAAGAACATTAATGGCAGCGTCCGCTCCGTGGCGATGGGCAAAAACGGCGAGGATGGTGGTGTAGGCGGGAAAGGCGCTGAGAATCCCGCTGCGCATGGGGCCCAGCAGTCTGGCAGATTCCGTTAGACTCAAGACCATTACAGCAGCCGTGAGCATGCGGAGAAGAAGGTCATACCGACCGTAAGAGACGGCGGATTCTAAGCGCGGCGCTCGCGGAAAAACCAACAGAATCAAGCTCAAAACCGTGAGCACCAGAGCGAAGGCAACAAGGATACTCACATTCAGAGCAAGGGCCAGAGCGGCGGCGAGGAAGTAGGCTATCCATCCGATGATGGTGCTGTACAACCAGGACAATTTGCGGCAGCAGAACGCATAGACCAGCCCGAATAATGCCCAGGCGATAATTCCAAGCAGGCTTCCAATGGCTGTACGGGCAGCAAAGTCCTTGCCTTGCTCCATGGCCAGAAAGAACAATATGGGGCCTGAGCTAAACGGAATTCCCAGCAGCCATCCAGAGACACCCGGACCCCATTTGCGTCCCGCCAGGCTGACCAGAGCAATCAGGACCGGGGCAAGAAAGATCTTAAAAAGCAGCACCGTTCATTCTAAAGGAGACAGTTTGGACCGGATTAAACAGTCTGTGACGTTTTGGCTGAATCGATCGTGGAAAAGATCTACTGGCGGAAAACTCGATTGAGACGTTCTGTCAGGTTTTTGACAGCTCCAGCGAACTCCTTAAGGCCGGGAGTTTGAAAATCGATGTCGCCACCTTCGAGATCGCAGAGCACATCTTCAAGGAGTGTGGTGGCCATTTTCAGTCGCTCACTAAGGACGCGGTTCATCAGTTGATAAGGGTCGTTGCCTTTTCCCTGTTCTTCCAGCCACTGCTGGACGGCGGCGGTGGCCTGACGCGCACGCTCGGTGGCAGAGCGAAACTCCATCAAGACTTTCACGTTGATCATTCCGGTCTTGAGGGAATCCTGGGCTTCTTTCAGTTCCTGCTCTGTCTTTCTCAGCTGTGAGGTAAGTGCGGGCCTGGCTTCAACCTTGTCGGGCATGTTTGAGAATCCTTTGTGCTCAAGCCTACGCTGCCAGTTCCTGTCCCGTCATGTTACGCAGGTCACCGAAGAATTGAGTAAACTGAGTAACCTGGTAGTTGGGTAATTGAAAAACCCAACCACTTGCGATCGCTTACAGGAGTCGTGTTGGATTGCATTGAGGCCGTCGTCTGTGCGGCAGAGGAATCGGCAATCAGGTCAAATCCATTCGAGCATTTAAGCAGTTAGTAACAAGCAACTTATTCGAGAAAATCAGCTTCTGAGTGAGCGACTCTGGATGTCTGCCGAAATCGGGTGCGTGTGAATCAGGACTAGTACTTCGGGACTAGGGCATTTTAGTGAAGGCATGCTATTCTGAGGTGTCGCTTTGTCTCCATGGTTCTGAAAGGTAAGGAGCAGGAGACACAAATGCATTCCTCCCCCTCGGTTCGCCTGCGGATCGCTCTGTGGGCGCTTACGTTAATTCTGCCGTTTGCCGCCTGGGAAGCTACCAACCTTGCATTGACTACTCTCCACCTGCCCATAGGAGTGTTTTTCCTTGCCGCGGTTGTGGTTTCCGCGGCTGTGGGTGGGTTGGCGCCGGCCCTGATCTCGGTGCTCTTGAATATTGCGGCCTTGCTGGGATATTTCTTTCTGCACCAGCCGGGCGGTTTGCATCGGCCTGAATGGCTTTGGTCTTTGTTGCTGTGCATTGTCGCCCTGCTCATCGGATACGCGCGCCAGAAATGGTCTTCGGCGGAAATGCTGGCCGGACATCTGAGCTCAGACCTGGCGCGGCTTCGGGATGAGCTCGATGCCCAACGCTCTGATCTGAAACGTTTCCACGAGTTGAGCGTGAGTCTTTCCAGCAGCCTGGAGCTTCAACGCCTGCTGAACGACGTGCTCAACGCCATCGCCGCTCTGCAGAAGACAGACCTGGCGATGCTCCTGTTGCTGTCCCATGCTGCGAGCAAAAATCTGCGCGTGGAAACCTATACTGGTTTCAGTCCGGAACAGATCACGTTGTTCGGTGAATTTCCGGCGGCATTTTTCTCCACCCAGCGCCGCGTCCTGCTGGAAGACATTGAGGCCCCCGGCACGTATTTTCCTTTTGTGGATGCGGCGACGCAAGTGGGTTTTCGGGCAGTCTTCAGCACGCCTATCATCAACAGCCGCGGCGAGGCGCTGGGCGTGGTGGCAACTTTCTTCCGCCAACCGCATGCGCCTTCTGACCGCCAGTCCAGATTGGTGGAGTTGTACGCGCGTCAGGCGGCCAACGCACTGGACAACGCACGGCTGTATCGGCACTCCCTGGAAACATTGGCGGCGGAGAGGCAGCGCAGCGCAGTGCTGCGTTCGCTGGCGGAGGCGTCGCTACAGATCAATTCCGCCCTGAATCTTGATTCTCTGTTACAGATCGTCACTGACCAGGCGCGCAAGATCATTGCCGCCCGCCAGGCATTTACTACGCTGCTGCCTCACGGCGACCGCAGCCAGAGCATTACCTACACCTCAGTGGAGCAGGGCCTGGATGCATTGCCGTTTCCGCCTGAGCGTTCGGAAATGTTTACCCTGGCTTGCAGCCTCAACAAGCCGGTGCGGATCAGCGCCGGCACCCAGGGAAGCCACGCGTGGCGCACCATGATGAAGAGCAGCGAAGCGGCCCGCGACGGTTGGCTGGCTGCACCGCTGCTTACCCGGGACGGCAGAAACCTGGGACTGGTCCAGTTGTCGCAGAAGATCAACGGCGAATTCACTGAAGACGATGAAGCCATTCTGGTTCACCTGGGCCACATGGCTTCCGTAGCCATTGACAACGTGCGCCTATACCGCGAAGCCCATGAGCAGATCGCAGAGACCAGGCGAACGCAGGAAGCTTTGCACCGCAGCAAAGAGAGCATGCAACTGGCCCAGCGCTGCGTGGGCATTGGAATCTGGGAATGGGACCTGCAGAGCGGCGAACTGGTGTGGTCGGACGAAATCTGTCGCCTGCACGGAATCGAGCCGGCCAGGTTTGATGGTCGTTATGAAAGCTGGATGGAGAGTATTCACCGGGAAGATAGCTGGCGGGTCCACGCCTCGATTACAGATGCCCTGTCCAAACATGGTGAGTACGAGGCCGAATACCGGGTGATCTTTCCTGCTGGGGGCGTGCACTGGCTGGAAGCGCGCGGCCAGACAATCGTGATTGGTAACACCCCGGTGCGGATGCTGGGCGTAGTCCTGGACATCACCTCGCGAAAGATGGTGGAAGGCGCCTTGCGTCGCTCAGAGAAACTGGCGGCCACGGGCCAGCTTGCGGCCAGTATCGCGCACGAGATCAACAATCCGCTGGCAGCGGTTACCAATGTGCTCTACATTCTGCGCACTCACCCGGAGCTATCCGAAAAATTGCTGGACCACGTAAAGACCGCCGAGAGAGAACTGTCACGCGTAATCCACATTACCCGGCAAACTCTGGCGTTTTACCGCGAGTTCTCCAAGCCGGTTCTGACCTCTGTTTCCGGCCTTCTGGAAGAAGTATTCAGCGTCTACAGCCGGAAGATTGAGGAGCAAAACGCTTATATTGAAAAAAGGTTTGATGAGGTGGAAGAGCTGCGTGCCTTTCCCGGCGAACTGCGGCAGGTATTTTCCAATCTGGTCCTGAACGCACTGGAGTCATTGTCCGGGCCAGGGACCATTGCTATCCGCGTGCGCAAGGCCACTGACCCTAACGGGAACGCCGGAATACGAGTTACCGTGGCCGACAACGGCATGGGCATAGCGCCAGAGAACCTGCCCAAAATCTTCGAGCCATTCTTTACTACCAAGGAGTCAAAAGGGACCGGCCTCGGACTGTGGGTTAGCCTGGGAATCGTGCAAAAGCATGAAGGCTCGATTCGCGTGCGCAGCAGCGTGCGGGAATCGCGGCACGGCACCTGCTTTGCCGTGTTTCTTCCATACACACAGGCGACCGCGCAGATGAACGATTTGCTGGAGGCCGCAGAGGACACCATGCCAAAGGTCGCCACTAAAAGCAGCGCTGCCGGCTCAGGCAGCGATTTATCCGTAGCCTGAGGATCAATGTTTTTGTGCTCGGTCGTACTCTGATACCAAGGCATCTTCGATGACTTCGGAGTGCCTTTCACCGCGTGCCACTCTGCTGACGAAGCTACGATCTACTCCCAAACGGCGTGCGACCCGAGTGTAAATTCCACACAACGCTTCAACCAGGCGATTTAATTTTTTCATCTTGCTGCTCGATGATGGTCCCTTTGTTTGCGTGCTCTCTTTAGCCATGATCGCCTTCCCTCTTTTATCTTTATTAGATGCGATCGTAACCGGGCCGAGCACAGCCGGCCTGAACGGGCCAGCAACTCTCGATTTGTCACGCTTGGTGCCAACCCTGGTCTCGGCAGGCGAATCTGAGATGATAGCTGCTGATTTCAGTTGAAAGGAGATCACTGCTCGAACCGGAAACGGTGGATTTATTTGCACTCTAATTCAAAGGCTCGACCTCCATTTAAGACTCCTGCCCTGGATTCTCCAGGGCTATCCTGAATTTACGATTGCCTGCTGAATGGCCGCAGCAGAGGCGTGGGGAGTATGAAAAAGCATAGCAGTCGCCCGTTGGACTTGGACACATTCATTGCGCACGCACCGAAGTTCGGCCACTATAAAGAGCACGAAGAAGGAACCGCGAAGATCAGGCGTTGGCTGGCTTTGGCGGATCTCATGCTGGATGCCGATCTGCAACAGTTGTCGGTTGATCAGCACTTGAGATTCGAGCCGGTCTAAGGGTGTTTTCGACTCAGACCGTCGCAGAGGCCAGAGTGGTGCGTTCCTCCTTCAAGACACATTTCGAACATGCCAGCCTCATAGATATTCTTGATCGAATTCTCGACAAGGGCATTGTGGTTGAGCCGTGGGCACGCGTTGTCCTGGGCGTGACGGATCTTCGCGCCGTGGACAACCGCATTGCCGTGGCTCCGGAACGCCGCCGCAAGACCTTCGTCCTGCCCATAAGGAAAGGCAAATATTGAAAGCCCGGTAACAAGCAAAGTCCCCAGGCCCCAGACGGGTAGATGGCCAAGCTGAACTGCGTTATCTTCCGGGTACATTCAAAGGCCGAAACCCGATGCAACAAACCCTGGAGGCCATGCTCCACCAACAAACAGCGAAAGCCCTCTCCCAACGCAACGACAATCTGACGCCCCGCCACATATATTAACAACATATTTAATAATATAAATTATTGCTTGACAACATGATTAAAGATGTGATCTACTGAAGATGGAGCCCCTAGGGGCTGCCGTAGTATTTTGATCTTTGACAACTGAATATTGAGGCGCTCAGAAGAGTGAACGCAGCGGGAGAGGTGTACTCGACGCTCGCGGAGCAGGTCGTGCCGCCCGGGTTTCTACCGGGGCCGAAATCGGCCAGCGAGAAAGAAATCCTAAACAACGATGTGTCTGTTTTCAACAGCTTGCGGAGATGACGAGGATGCAAGATCCCCATCTCCGACAATCATGTATTGAGTTTTCAATAATATGCGGAGATACGGAGATGGATGCGCGATTTTCTGCAAAATATAGCATTTCGAGGGGCATTTTGAAATCCCGCGCCCACGCGGGAGTGACGAGCGGATCAAACGATTGTTTCGCAACGAAAGAGGAATGAATGCTCCAATCCGCAACAAAGATCTGCTGATTTTCCAATCACATGCGCGGAAGCGCGGAAGCTGCGTACATTTCGCGAATGTTACTGAAGAGTAAACATCTTTGCTGGTTTTACCCACCATCCCGGCAAAGCCGTGGATCAGTGCGAGTGAGCGATCATTGCTGGAAGGGCGGTTTAACGGTTGTCAGCCCGGTCGGCGCCGATCAAGGCAATCAAACCGTCTGCCAGCGACCCGCGCCAGCTCAGAAAATCGTGGCCTCCGTAATACTCCTGATAATGTACTTCGTAGCCTTTGGCCAGGAGCACGTCGCGCAGATGCCGGTTGGCGCCCAGCAAACCTTGTCCTCGCCCGGCCGGATCAAATTCGTCGGTACCAACTGTCAGGTAGAAGCGCACCTGGATTCGCGGACTGGCAACAAACTGTCTTGCCATCCAATTGGGCTCCTCTTCGAACCTGTATTCGAGCGGATTGTCACCTTTCGATGGCGTCCACGAGAAGCCGCCTGACTGCGATAGAACGTTGCCAAATGTTTCCGGGTGACGAAAGGCGGCACAGGCAGCCGCCAGACCTCCATAACTCAGGCCCCCGACCACAGTGTTCTTTGGGTTCCGGGTGACGTTGTAGTGCCGGCGGACCCAGGGAATCATCTTCCGCGTTGAGCGCATCCAGAAAGGCGTGATTGCAGGCAAGCTCAATGTCCCGCAGGCCCGGCGGGTTATCAATCAATAGCACTACAACCGGCGGGATGCGCTTTGCGGCGATCAGATTATCAAGCGTTGTCGCTGCGGGTATCAGCGGAGGGCCCGGTTTTGGCGAGACATATGCGCCTCCATCAAAGAGGACCAGCAGATGGTACGGCTGCTGCGCCTTGCTCTGGTCATAGCCGGATGGCAGATACACGCTAAGTTCGCGTTCATTTTTGAGTGACGTGCTGGTGAACTGGTGTTTCTCGATTACGCCATTAGGAACACCCGCGCGCGGCTCCGTCCAAGGTTGCGCCGGCGCATCCGGCATCTCCACCGCGGACCAATCCTGATATTTAGCGGTGTCAGGGTTGTCTGGATAGTGGAGCCAATGCCTTGGATTCAGCGGGTCAGTCTGGCCGCTGGCGATAAACATCGACAACTGAGTAAAGTCGCGGTCTCTGGTGGGCCGCAGATAGCTGGCATTGGGAGCCAAGCGGTACACAAACCTCGCCTGCCGATGGACTTTGAAAGTCTTATACCAGACGTTGGTATCAGACAGGTGGACCATGCGATAGTCATCCGGCCACGCGCGGGCATAAGGGAACCATTGCACTGCTACGTTTCTGGTTGTTGTCTGGTCACCTTTCCACAGAAACGTGACCAGCATGTATTGGTTGTCACCGGCAACGGACTCCAATAAGGGTGTGGTCCTGGCCGCCGCACTGTCCCAGAAACTGGCGACGGCGTTTGCTTTACCAGCACTGACATCGATTTTTAGCTTCCTGATCTGGTCGCTTTCGTAGCTCTCAGGAGGCGGAGAGGGCACCAATCGTTCGTCCAGGGACACCACCCTGGTAAGTGTGATGCTGTAGTTTCCCGCCTTGCTCGGTTCCGTGGCCTCCACTTCGAGCCGGTATGTTCCGGTGGACTCAGCCACGAAACGGGCCTGCGTACCATAATCGCTGCCCAGCCGAAACGCACGAAACTTACCGCCGGAGGGATCGTAGGCGGTAATGATCAGTTCCGCGTCTCCCAAGTCGATGTCCGCCTGCATGTAGTCGCCTGACTTGAGCATCACCGTGTAGTTGTCGCCTTTGCCGTTGTGAAGCGCACCCTTTTGCACTTTGCCGACCTGCAATTCTGTCGCATGGGACAGGGTTGAGAGGACCAGGAGTTTACAGACAAGGAAAACCGACGTTGAAAGCATTGTGTGCTGCACAGTTGGCGCACCTCGATGGTTCGGTAACTTTCCGAAACGCAATCGTTTATCACTCATGAGTGCAACTTGCAATCGTTTTGTGGCTGTGACGAATGGAAACCGACTGAGTTAACCACACCAAAAAGAAAATGCCGGGACTAGACAACTTCTGACGGACCAGCAGCATCTCTGAAAATCGGCATTGAGGCGACCAAGTCAAGTCTTCACCTTTGGCCTCCAAGGTGCTGAATGAATAAGCGCAGACCCAGTTCACCGATCTCCTCGGTGCTTGCCTAATTGGGTTCACGCATTGCTTGCTTCCAACGCAAGCTGGGCCACCGGTTTCCATAGCAGTCAAATAGGTTGTAGTGAAGTTCGGAGGAAGAGAATGCTTTTAAGCCGGCTGACGCTGTTTCTGTTAGTGAGGTCCTTCTATTTCATTCTGTTTTTTACCACTACCATTGCATCCGCTCAATTCGTGGGAAATTGCGGGGAAGGTTCCTGCCCCGGCCATGGTGGTGGTGGAGGAGGCGGTACCGGAGGAGGAGGCGGTGTCACCGGGCCCATGACTTCAGCCACGGTCATGAATGCCAGGAGCGCCAGCACACCTCTGGTTGTATCGAGCCACGTGGGCCATTCTAAAAATATGGAACAGAGCCAGAGCTATAGCTATGCTGTCTCTTTATTTCCACTAGCGGGCCGCGTCTCCAACCTCGATTTGACCCTCTATTACAACAGCCAATTGTGGATTTACAACGGCAGCAATAATTCGATGGTACTGGCAGCGGATTTCAATACGCCCGGCCCTGGATTCACGCTGCACAAAGGATTGGTCCAATTTGCCCCGGACCTCAGCTTCGGCGTCTACTATGATTCCACAGGCTTCCGGCACCTGTTTTTTCCCACGAGCACCGCGAATCTGTTTGAAACGCAGGATTCTACTTACATCCAGATACAGTATCCCTCCAGTTCAGGAGGTTCAGTGACAGTGATTTATCCGAACGGCGTGAAACTGACCTGCCAGCCTTTCACCGTTCTGGCGAACAACACCACGGAATACCGCACCACTCAAATCGAAGACACAAACGGCAATTTCATGTCAATCACCTATATCAACAATAACGATTTGCGAATCAACACGATCACCGACACTGTTGGCCGCTTTATCAAGTTCAGCTATAACGGCAATGGATTGCTGACGAGCGTTGCTCAGCTACATGCTGACGGAACAATCTTTAGAAAGTACAGCTTTACCATCACGCCTTTAACGGTGAACTTTAATTTCACCCTGAAGGCAACCACAGGACTAGGCCTGACTCCGGGGTTTCTCACGAGCGGCACGAGCCAGGTAAATGTTCTGACGAAGGTAACTAAACCCGATGGTACGAGCGTGGCTTTTGACTATGTCAATGACGGCACCACGAACGGCAATCCGGATTGGGCCATTGTGAAAACGATCCAGGAATTAAGCAGCAGCGGCAATGTCCGGTATTCCATGAGTTATGTTCTCCCCACCGCAAGCGCCGCTACGCGCAGCAGCAATCCGGGTTATACGCAGCAGACGGTCAACGACGGGCAAAACACCGGTACCTGGACATATTCTTCAACCACAAACTCGTCCGGCATGGTTACCACCTATATTACAACCGATCCTTGCGGCACCACACAAACAACCACTTATTCCGCGAATGGAGATTCCCTCGACGGCCTGCCAATTAAGCGCGTCATATCGTATAACCCTCCAACGCCGTTGCCAGCCGGTTGCTCGAATTCGGCCCAAAACAACTTGCGAACAGTCAACACGGCTTGGGCGCTGGATGGCAACGGCACCAATCCTCACACGACCAGCGTTACCACCATTCTCGATGACGGGACCACGCAGTCTCAGGTTAAGTGTTCCACCTACGATGCATTCGGGCATTGCACAGATGCGTTGCAATATGACTTCGGCAATAACCAACCCGGCAGCCTTCTGCAAGAGATACTGGTGACGTATGCGGCGCTGGGCAGCAATATTGCCGATCGCGTTTCCGACATTCAGGTCAAGGATGGCGGGGGAACGGTCAAGACCCATCGCGTGTTCAACTACGACGAGGGAACAGTAACCGATTTTTCAACAAATCCGGCCAATCACGATGCGGCGTTTACTTCTTCTGTTAAAGTGCGCGGCAATCTAACCAGCGTGATCGAACATCCTGATCCGCTGAATACAGCTACCGGCATCACGACGACTTATACTTATGATGCAGCCGGAAACATGCTGACGGCTCAGCGCGGATCAGGCCCTCAAACCCAGTGGGTGTTCTCATCGGCTACGCAGTATGCCTATTCTGATTCCGTGTCGGTCGGGCCTCAGACCAATCAATTGACCACTACATTTGTCTATGACACGGATCGCGGCTCTATTTCTTCAGTCACCGACGCCAATGGCCAAAAGACCACGTTCGCCCAGGATCTCGATAGCCGGTCTATCAGCACCACGACGCCGGATGCTGTTACGGTGACCACCAGCTACGATGACGGTGCGACAAATCCGTCAGTAACCGTTTCCAACACCGCGAATAGCCTGATAAGCACCATGGTTGTGGACGGGCGAGGACGCACGCTGAGCCAGCAGGTATTGAATGGCACTTCGGCAGTCAGCGCGACCGCATTCTCCTACAACATCTTGGGACAGCTCTTGCAAAGCAGCAATCCGTATGCACCCAAGGAGACAGTTCAGAATACCGTGTTCGGTTATGACGGCCTGGGCAGGAGGATTTCGGCCACGCCGCCGAGTATTGGAAGTGCAGCACAGAATCCTTATCAGACAGCTTATGCAGTTACGTCATTTAAGGATGCGGGCGGGAATATCCACTACGGTCCTGCCGTGACGCTCACTGACCCAGCAGGCAAGCAGCGCAAACAATACAGTGACGCCCTCGGCCGCTTGCTCCGGGTAGATGAACCGGGGACATCCGGCGGAAGTGCGGGAGCGGGATCGGCGACGATCTCCGGCACAGAGCAAAGTGTCTCTGTTGCCAATGGTGGTGGCGCAACGGCTGCAACCGGAAGCGTGAGTCTCAGCGGGTCGGACCGCTCTACGCAGGTGCTTACACACAACGCCACTGTGGCCAGCGGCACAATTGGCATTTACGGCTCAGAAAATTCAACCACGATTGATCCATGCGCTGACCAAACCCCACCTGATGGTGGCCCACCGCCGTCTTGTCCGCGCACTGTATACGACTATGGGTCAGTGTCCCTCACCATCAACGGAGTAACTAAATCTGTGAATTATAGTGCTAACTCCGACGTCAATAGCATCGCATCAGCCCTCGCCGGCGCGTTTGGTAACAATGGAACCTATGCGGTTTCCGCTTCGGGAAGCACCATTACGGTCACCGCCGATAGTGTTGGAGCCTGGGGCAATGGCATAACGCTTTCTGCCAGCTCGGCCACCGGGGACAGCTTTGATTTTGGCGGCCCCTCGTTCGGTGCCCAAACCTCTGGGGCCACCCTCATCGGGGGAAGCGACAATGGCTATACAACGATGTACGACACCGGAACGGTGACCGTCAGCGTCACCATCAACAACACAAATTATTCCAAGCAGTCCACCTATGGCCAAAGCAGCACGCCATCGAGCATTGCCAGCGATCTCGCGAATAAAATCAATTCCGACACAACGCTCAACAAGCTTCTGATCGCCAGTTCATCGAGCAGTGTATTGAACCTGACCAGCGTCGCGACCGGCGCAAACACGGCGTACCCTCTCTCCGCCAGCGCTGCTACAAACTCGCAATACTTTTCCTCCGGCTCGTCTTCATTTGCGGCAAGCCCATCCGGTTCCACATTGACTCCGGGCACAAATGGAACTGTCTATGATGCTGGGACCATTACCCTGTTCGTCACAGGTTTCAGTGCTAATCCGATCACCTACACCGCTAACTACAGCCAGGGCAGCACTCCCGCGACCATCGCCTCCGCGCTCAGCGGTTCCATAAACGCCGATTCGTTTGCACCTGTAAGCGCCACTGTTACAAGCGGCTCTAATGTGGTAAATCTGACTGCCAAGAATCCGGGTTCAGACACCAACTACGGCGTGACGGTCACATCAATGACATCTCAAGGCACATACTTTAGCCAGCCATCATTTGCTGGAACAGGAACCGCCTTGAGCGGCGGCACAGACCCGACAGTTGGACTGACAACTCCTCTCAGCACCTTCTACAGTTACGATGCTGTAGGAAATCTGATTCAGATTATTCAGGGACAACAGACAAGAACCTATGTTTACGATGGCATTGGAAGAATGACCTCCGCTTCACTGCCGGAGACGGCGAACCAGGCAATTACATATACATATACCGATTTTGGAGCAGTTTCCCAACGAACTGATCCGAGGACAGTGCCGGGAACCTCCAAACCTATTACGACCATTTATAGCTACGATTCTCTGAACCGCTTGACATCCGTCTCGTACAATGATGGCACTCCGGGAGTCAGCTATACCTACAACGCGCCTAAGGCCACGAACAATACTGGCGGACGTTTGGCAAATGTGACTGTCGGCGTTTCCACACAGCCAGCACAATACGTTTCCGATTCTTATCAATACGATGTGATGGGCCGGGTCACAAAATGCACTAAGGTGATTGGCACTAACACCTATATCACCAGCTATAGTTACAACTCGGACGGAACGCTCGCGAGCGTGACCTATCCCTCCGGCAGGGTAGTGAACAACAGCTATGACGGAATAGGCCGTTTAACCCAGGTGGGGACAGGAGGGAACACACTTCTGACGCTCAGCTCGTTTAATGCCGCCGGGCAGGCGCTTAACTTGACGTATGGCAATCAGATGAAGGGCACCTACTCTTTCAACAACCAGCTTCAACTAGCGTCAGTCCTCTACGGGAATATATCTTCCACGTTGTTGAGCTTGAGCTACAACTATGGTGGAGCGCAAAACAATGGCCTGATTCAAGGAATCACGGACAACCTGACACCGGCTCGAAGCACAACTTACACTTACGACGAATTGAACCGCCTGAAACTCGCTCAGACCAACGATTTGACTTCAGCGAACACCTGGAAACTCAAATTCACTTATGATCGATATGGCAACCGCCTCAGCCAAATTCCGATCGCAGGCACTGCAACCATGCCAACGAGCGAAGAACTCGTTGATCCCACTACGAACCGGATCAGTGGAAATGGCTACATGTATGATAATGCAGGAAATGTGGTGAGTGACGGATTGAACAATTACGCGTTTGACGCAGAAAACCAGCTCAAGTCCACCGCCCCAATACCGGGCCTTTCCGGGAGTTCTGCCAGCTTTGCTTACGACGCTATGGGACTTCGGGTAAACAATAACAGGACTATCTACATCTACTCCGGCGGTGCGCCCATTGCCGAATACGCCAATGGAGCGGCAGCAGGATCGCCCTCCATGGAATATGTGTATGCGGGCGGCAGTCCGTTAGCCAGTGTGAGTTCCAGCGGAGTAACCTACTACTATGGTGATCAGCTCTCCACCCGAGTGCAAACAGATGCCAATGGCAACCCCACCCGTACTTATGGCCATTACCCATTTGGTGAAACCTGGTATGAAACGGGTACTCCTAACAAATGGAAATTCACCAACTACGAGCGAGATGCCTCTTCCGGCCTGGATTACGCGCAAGCGCGATTTTATACTTCTCGACAGGGGCGATTCATCTCAATGGACCCTCTGGCCGGAAGCGCAAGCTATCCACAATCGCTGAACCGCTTCGCCTATGTGATGAACAATCCGATCAGCTTCAGTGATCCCACAGGCGCCCGTTGTCAGGATAGTGCAATCGGCTGTGTTCCTAACGGCGGAGGCCCGAACTATACGTGTCTGCTGAACGACAATGGAGATTGCGCCGGTGGAGGTGGCGGCGGTAACTGCATGGTAGACGGATTCTCGGTGGATTGTGGGCTTGCAGGCGGACTCTCAGGCATGGGTGCCACTGTTGACTGCCTGGTTAATTTATGCGGGCTCACCGCGGTCAGCGGCCCTGATGGCAACTACGTTGGATTTGTTACGCCGTCATACGGAATCGACGACAGCATCAGTTATAGCTTCTCATTCACAACTTATCGCAGCGGAGTACAGCTTACGGACGCCGCCCTGGCGGAAATGCTTGGGCTGCCCACAACCGCGGGTGCGGGACCTTCCGGCAGCCAAGCCGCTCCGAATTCACATTCCGCGTGGCCCATAGCTCCTGCACCTCCCTGCAACCATGCTGGACACGCTCCCGATCCGAGTGTGTTTGCAGCAAAAGGAAAGGCCGGATCAACCAACGAAATCCTAGACGATTACTACGTTTATCAGTTCCACAAAGGTGGAAACATGGATGCGCAAGTACAAGGAGCAAAACCCGATTATGCAAACTATGTATATGGAGTCTACATGAGTGCTGCCGGCTGGACACTTGATCAAGCTCTGAGCGGAGCGGACTTTGTCGCGCAACATTGGGCTCAGTACCCGCCAAGTGTGCCCAAGGATCCAAAATACCAATTCACGCCTGAAATAAATGTGATGAATATCACTTATGGCTTTAACGCTCAGCAGATGGGAAGTCTATGCACCACGCACCCCGAGAGACCGTGACAGAAAAAAGGCAAACTCGATGACAACTCATGCCAGAGATCGATGCTCCATTTCGCGACGAACGTTGCTACGGGTAACCTTCTCCATATTGGTACTACTATCCGGTTGTCATAGTGGCACCACGATCTGGTCCACAGAAGTTCGATCCCCGGATGGACGGTGGCTTGCGCTAGCGCACAGGGATCAGTTCAGTGGCCCTGGAAATGCTGCTTTGTACACCACTGTATACCTTAAGCGAACCGCAGGTCGAACGGATCTAATGCAAGTCTTGCTGTTTGACGAGAATCAGGGACCTACAGATCTGAAGATGAACTGGCTAACTTCCACACATCTGGAAGTCACTTACACACAGCCTGTGACGATTGATTTTCAGGCGATCAAGTGCGGCGGCATCGACATCTCTCTCCGCGACCTTTCGGACGGGCCAAGGCATGATCAGGCTCAATAAATGATGAAACTGCCAAGGGTAGCAAGCTAGACGGGAAAATCTCTCAGGATTTTTGGCAGCGCAAAACTGCTGAATGACAGCAATTTAATGTTGGTCCATCGTAACGCTTGCGATGATTGGAACTTTCACTAAGGAGCAGATACGAACGTCACCCTTGGCGCGATATTTGTTGCTCTCCAATTACCGCTCTGCTAAAATCCCGCCGCTCATCCCCCAAGAGATTAGAGCGCTGCTGAGGCAAAGCTTCCGGAACCTTGCTTTCTCGTTCCTTGCAGCGGACTCTACTCTGGTCGTACTAAGAATGTTGGCGCAACCAGAAAGGGAGGGTGCCCATGCCATCTCAAGCCAGGTACGCCACCACCCGACATACTGGGACTCCTTCGCGCAATTCCGTATTACCGAAAGTGCGAGCGCCTTGGCTGCAATGGCCTGGCGGGGCGCGAACGCTATGGACGCATCTCGGCGCAGCCCTGCTGCTTCTGTGGCTTTTGCCTCCAGCCGCGCAAGCGCAGGCCGGGACGCCGGTCAAACCTCCTCAAGTCGAATCCGCTCCGGCTAACAGCGACCTCAAGCTTGTCGTTGCCCTCTTTCGCCACGGGGTGCGTGCGCCGACAAAAGACTTTAACGAAGAAGCGAAGCAGCATTCTGGCCAGCCATGGCCGGGCCTACGTGACTGGAAGGTCATGGAAGAAAAAGATTGTGACAAGGGCGAGGGTTGGGCGTATCTCACGGTTCACGGCCAACAACTAGCCCAGAGGCTCGGTGCCTTTTATGGCCGGGAATACAAGAAGGCTTGGCCGAATGGTTTCAAAGTCTATCTCTGGGCCGACGATGAAAACCAGCGTACGCGAGAAACTGCCAGAGCGCTGGGCCAGGGATTCGTGAGCGCTGAAATGATGCGGTTCCGTTGCCGGATTTAAGGGTTGGGAAGAAGAGCCAAACTAAGGACAGCACAGTGCTGGTAATACTGAAAGGAATCTGTTCTTGAATCTGCCCTTATTGCTGCCTCTCTTGGTTACGGTGATGCTTGCAATCGGCGGATGGTATGCGGTGCATCGCCTTTCTATGAATCGCGATCAAGAGAACAAACGCCGTGACCTTCGAATCCAGTATTTACTTGAGGCTTATCGAAGATTGGAGAAAGCAGCAAATCGCCGGGACCTCGGTAGTTATGCTCGGGAACTTGAGTCGGCCCTGGCGGACGTTCAACTTCTCGGTAGCGTCCAACAAGTCTTGCTGGCCCATGAGTTCGCTGTCGCGATGGCAAAGAATCAAACGGCATCATTGGATTCGCTTATAGAGGACATTCGTTCTGAATTACGTCGAGAGCTCAGATTGGAATCACTTGAAGGTCATATAGTCGTCTTCCGTCATGAATCACGCCAGGGGAATCAAGACAGAGAAGAGGAGATTTCAAAGGGCAGGCGCGAAGCGAACACAGGCCCTGCGAGTGATTGCGATAGAACCGAAGTGTAGAATTAGAACCATGAAGATGCATTTTTCAGCGGAGAGCTTACGTAACCCTTGGAAATCGGAATTCACTTTTGTGAAATTAGGAGATGATCTGGTATATGACTGTGATGGTTCCCAATGCAATTGCCCGCTTTTCGATGAAAACGGCGAGTTGGAGCTTCTCCCGCCGCACAAGCACCTGTTTGTGCGGGGCGAACAACCTGTAGCCGGTCCCCGCTGCTACGCCATCGGCTTTGGCGAGTTACCTGATTCAATCGTCGAGCCCGCACATTGAAATGTCATTTCTCAGTGAAGCCGATTGGCTTCTTTTTCGTCTCTAGTAGACGAGCTAAATGTTGGCTTCCTCTGGTCAGTATTTTTATTCTGACGTTGTAGCTGTCAAGTCGCTGTTTGAAAACGTCGTTCTTGTCAGGCCATTCATCCCAGGGCCGTGCGCGATGTTGTTCATTGTCCCAAGCAGCGAGCCAAATAAGACGCGCAGCCGCCCAATCGAGCAACATTTCACAGATATGCTCGTCGGGAATTTTGAACTCGTTGCTAAGCTGCACAGTTTGGAAAAAGACAGGCTGCGAGGTGTAATTTTTTATCCGGGAGAAAAAAGCGAATTCAAAATCTTGGTATAGATCACCCACAAAATCCCCCAATAAAATATATTATGGTTCAATAAAAAGCGAAGGAAAGAAACGGTATCCCAGGAAAGCAATAACCAGTGATGTTCTTTTTTCGCAATCAGTTTCTTATTTCCGTCAAATAGGCGCTGGGCTTAAGGGGATGTCTGGGAAATATGTCATTTCTGAAGCGCAATCTGAATCTTCGGGTAATGGAGGATCGGCAGGAGCTGTTCGACAGCCTCGAAGCCAATCAAATTAGACTCGATCCGTCGGTACTGGATTATGCTCTCAAGCATTTATCCGAAGAATGGTTCCGGCTCTTGATCTTAGGCGCCTGCTCGTTGCGTACTTCGCAAAAAGGACAATACGCCGTGCCTCTCACTGTCTGGCTAAATGTCATTCAGTGCCTGTTCGAGTTCCGGAATCACGCTGGCATCGCAGAGCAGATTCGTCGTCTGAGCATCCCATCGCACGAGAGGCTCGATACTGTTCTGGTAATCGTGGTGGCAGGTCGCTATCACCAGCGCGGGGTTCAGGTCATCTTCGAACCCAATGGACGGAAATCTACGGATCTTCTCATTGTCAAACAGGCGCATCGGGTCTATGTGGAGGTGAAACGTGAGAATCGGCTGGAGCACAATCGGCACCAGCGAACTCAGGCCATCGCAAACATCCTTACAGGACGCTTGGATAATGATCTTAGAGATTCCTTGGTGGCTGCTGATTCTCGAATAGAAATCCGCTTTTCCCGGCGACGTTGTTCTGATCAGTATCTGGAAAAGGTAACCCGTGAAATTAAAGACAAGACAGGCAAGATGCAGCAGGGTGAAGAACGTGAACTGGAATCGCTGGAAGGGTGCAGGTTGGCGTTCTTAAAACGAGGCGCTGCACTTTTTTATGAAAAAGGAATGCATGTAGCTCATGTGAGGGTCGAGAAACCCGGGACGCCTGTTCCAGCATTTGCCCCTGAAAGTGCTTTGGTTCGTTGCAGCTTCGAAATAGAACCTAGTCTGGAGGCGTTGGGGCGGAGAATCCGTCAGGCAGTTAAACAGCTTAAGCGGGATCTTGCCACAGATTCTACGGCGCAGGGAGCAATAATAATGGAAGTACCGTTTGCTGGACCCGAAACGGTTGATGCGATAACGAAGCGTTTTTGGCCCAAACAGGTTGAGAGATTCCTGGGGATAACTGTCATTGGTAATGCATCTTGTGCAATCCCTCGTTCAGGACTAGACCAGGAGCAAGTGAATTTACTCAAGTACGCGGGAATCAATATAGATGGTTCGGGACATGTTTCTCTCCCTGGTTGAAAAGCAAGATTGGTTTCTCTGGGCAAGGGGCGAGTCTCGATTCCTGCACAAATAGATTTACTGCGGGGAATGCTGGATACTGGTTGGATGCTGTGGCTGGCGTTAGTCGTGGGCAGTTGAGGGTTTTGAAGAAAGAGAGCCTGGGCGCGGGCGCGACGAGCGGCCCGCAAATTTTTTTTTGATGACAGAACGACAGAACTAAGCGTCAGAACTCTTGATAGCTCTGGCCGGGCGTTGTACTTGGTAACAGAAAGATTTTTAGAGTGCTGCGATTTCGAACGGCATTCCTCCAGTGTTAAGAAGTGTAAAAGTTCGAAAGTCGTTCGCGAATCCCCGCCAGAAAACCAGCCATTAGTATTTAGCAATTAGTAGTTAGCCGAACCCAACCCGAATTCTTTCAACCCGAAAACCGTAAGAGTTCGAACCCGAATAATTCTAGAGGTGGATTTGCACGTACCGTCAGCCTCGCCCAGCACGGCGGGTCGAGCCTACATTGACTTGAAGCCGCAGGTCCGGCGATGTGCAGCTCAGCGTGATGCGGAAATCCGGGATGGATAACGGACAAAATGGAAGTTAATCGGAACGTATCTATCTGGATCAATGCCGGATGGATCTACTGTGCCAGCGAACCATTCAACGACCGAGCACCGAGCACCACCGCCAGCATTAGAAAGGCGCCAGCCACGAAAGCCGCGACCATAGCTCGCACCGGTACACCGTCGCGTCGCGCACCAAGGAATGCCCACGAGGAGAAAGGCAGGTACAGGAGCGTCGCCGTATAAACCCCCGGTGACACTTTGTGTTGCACAACCGTGGGAAGGATGTGGAAGAAGACTGCGTTGACCAGAGTCGCGGCCGGAATCATGAGGCTCAGTGTCGGCCGTCTCCACCCGATCCGTGCGAAAAAAACTGCTGCCACCAGCAGCGCAGCGTTCATGAACACAAACAGGGCCGTCGGCATCACAATGCCAAGCGTCTGGGAGGCCCACTGCTGCCAGGCCGTGAAATACTCCTCGATCGGGTGAAGGGCGCACGACACCGCGACTACCCACAGCGTCCACTCATGTGTCACCCTGCGAGGGGCAACGTTTGGGAATGTATTTGCCATGACGTGGTTAACTTGTATGGGGATTGTCTCTGCAATACATTCCGATTTGCCGCCAGTGTACGCCTGGCTGCCTCGACGTACCCTTCGTTGACTCACCCATGCTCTCAAGAAAGCGATAGTTCCGCCACCCCGCACCAGCTATCTCGGGAGCCGTTTGCACAACTTCTGTCGCTATGGATTCGACGAGAGGCTGCCCGTCCCGCTGAAAGCCTGCGTGTTTATAGTCATCTTATCTGGAGAAAGATTCGCTTTTTGATTCATCGGGTTGTTGTCATAACCTTCCCATCGTTTTGATTGCGATTCACACCCTGAATCGATTGTTTTCTGATGCTTAGATTGCAGTTAGAAAATTTGGTCCGCGTTAGTTTCTGGATAGCCGACAACCAGACAGAACTCCGTCGCTGAGTGACGAACACTGACTAAGATGGCTTGTAGATGATGCCGATGGTTGTGCCGACGATGACCCACTCGATGAAGTAGGTGATGGCCTGGTAGAGCGTTAATGCGAGGCCGATGTTCAGGTTGACGTAGTTGTGAACGACGAAGATGCAGACCGAGAAAATGCCGATGAGTGCGCCGAGGTATGCGCCGGAGGCGATGCCACCGCCTGCGGGATAGATTTTTGCGTAGAGAACGGCGACGACCACGATGCTGATCAGGATGGCGACCACGCTGTAGGGCATGACTTTCATCATGTCTTCACGCGAGCGGTAAACGTTGGGATACTTCATGAACTCGGACTTCATAGCTGGTAGGGCGCCGAACATGACGAAGCCGAAGACGAAGTAGGCAATGGTGGCGCCGAGAGACGCGAGAGCGATGCGGGCGTAGTTCACGGTCATCCTGTTGAAGCGGGACTGGGTTCGCTCAGAATTCTACATCAGACGGCTACTTCGTTGGACGTTTACTGGTCAACCGGAGACAATCGGATGGCGGAGAAGTCCAGAGGACTTATACTGCGATGGCTTCCAGAATTTCATTCGGAAGTGCCAGTTCCCAAAGCCATTTCCGTATTGACAAGTTTGAAAAATCAAGCCATAGCTGATAACAGGCGTTTACACTCACAACGCCATTCAATGTTCCCAGATATTTTCGCTCATCGGCGCGTCTTCCTGCGGGTGCTGGCGCTTCCACCATCGGAGATAATGCAAGTTACTACAAAAGGCGCGGGGTGCACTTTCGATGACAGCAATGGCGATGCCTTCCGCGAAGGCTTGGCCGCATTCACTGCACACGCCGCCGCCCACGTGCTCCGGTTCAACCGAGCCATGCCAGGGAATGCGACGATATCCCGCTTCGTACAGACCGGAAGCGTAGATGGGGCCGATGGGTTCGCGTGTGCGCGTGTGCCAGTTCTGACAGTAGGTCCAGTGGTCAGTGAATACAGTAATGCCGCGAATTTCGCAGAAAGGCGCCTGCTGCTCGTCGATCTCGAGGTTGCGCCAGATGCCACGGTTGCGGCGGTTAAAGCCGCATGTACCGCAGTTATCGGGGCCGCCGTTCGGCATCCAATGTCTCTCCGTAGTAGTTAACAGCGACTGTAGCATAAAGCTTGTAGTCAGGGATGCTATTCACCCGCTAACCGCTGCCAGTTCCGATGGTTACTGGGACGCGTGACTTTATGAACCGATCGATGTAGTTTATCCCGAGCGCAGCGAGGGATCCCTACCGTCTTCCAAGCTGCCTCGCGTGGCCCACGATCTTAAGTTTTGTCGTTCGCCAAAGAGTCACAGATTTGTTCAATCCGGCGAGCCGGTGGCACAGCTGGCCTGTGACTCTACATTGAGCCATTTAGAATCAGCCAGGCGCCAAAGATTTGCACGGTTTTCAGATCACGGCGATCACCGGGGTCCCGGGCCACGCGCGGTTTTTGCGTGGCGGGGTGGAGGTCACCCGATCACCGGGGTCCCCATCATGCCGGTTTTGCGTGATGGGGTGGAGGTCACGCGCGATCACGGCGATTGTTGAAGTTGCCAGGGAGAGTGGCCGGACTCGATCTTGGGTGCTTGCGCCGCGCCTCGATATTGTCTATTCTGTGCTCGGCCTTGTAGGAGGCCGACGGTTCGCGTGAAGGGCTCAGCCCGCCTTGCAGTTCAATCAACATCAACCTGACTTCCCGCCCAGATAACGCGGACACCGGGCAAACAAGGAAGGAAGGTTCCATGAGCCACACGCCGCCTCGTTCTGTATCTTCGCGACGCGATCTTCCCGCCCGCGCCAGTCTCGAACATCTCAGGAATGAAGCCAAGGTGCATCTCCGCGTGCTGCGCCAGGAGAAACCGGCCACGCGTCTCTCCCAGGCGCAACTCGATGTCGCGCGCAGCTACGGATTTTCCAGTTGGCGCGGGCTCAAAACCTACGTCGATTCATTGCACGGCTTTGGCGCTCGGATCATCCAGGCGGTGCGCCAGGGAGACTTGCCTACCATTCCCCGCATTCTGGACCGTTATCCCGAGCTCGTCAACGCGAGCACCGATCTTCAGCAGCGCGAGCGGCCCAGTGACACCTTCGCTATGCGCCTGACTCACCTGGCGATTGCGGAAAACCAGACCGAAGTTCTGCGCCTTCTCATCGAGCGCGGCGCCGACGTAAACGCCCGCAATACGGATGGTCGCCTTCCGCTGCATGATTGTTTCGAGCTGGGACGCGATCACCTCGTTCCGGTCCTGCTCGAAGCCGGCGCCCGGCCCGATGTCTGCGCCGCCGCCGCTTATGGCATGCACGATCGTCTGCGGGAAATTCTGCAGAATGATCCGTGTCAGGCCAACGACCTTACTACAGGTGAGTCGCCGCTCGGCTGGTCTGTCTATGGCCGGCAGACAGAGTCAGCGCTGATCCTGTTTCAATATGGCGCTCTCGCCGACCGCGCACCCTACGACGCGCAAGCCTGGCGGCCTGCTTCGATGGTTGCCGGCGCCGCCGTGGCCCGCATTCTGCTGGACCACGGCGCTAACCCCAACTGGCGCGATATGAACGGTGACACTCCGCTCCATCGCGTACTCAAGAGCCGGCTGGTTCTTGATCCAACGGAATTTGTGAAAGTCCTGCTCGCCGCGGGCGCTGACGCCAGCATTCGCAATGAAGAGGGTCACACCGCGATCGACGAAGCTTTGCTGCAGCAGAGCAAGAACGCAGAGACTTACTTTCCGGTGCGAACGATCGGTCCGAAAAAGCTGGAGCTAAGCATAGAAATGCTTCGCTCGCGGCTGGCACAAAAATCCTGAACGCCCTGAAGCAAAATGGATGCTCTGTGGGTTTTTCTTCCGATGACCCGACGACCCGATGACCCGATGACCCGATGACCGGCCCCCGGCACGCGCCGGTTTTGCGCGTGATGGGGTGGGGTGACCCGATTGCCTAAGACGGCGTCTTCAGCACCATATACCCGCCAATCAGGCAGAAGATTATGTCCGGCGACCAGGCAGCCAGTGCGGCGGGCAATTGGTTTACACTTCCCATGACTTCAAACAGGCTGGATGTGACCCAATAAACTACGCCAATCAGCAAAGCCACGGCGATGCCTGTCAGGGCGCCGTGGCGTCCTGTGGAAAGGGCAAAAGGAACCGCCAGCACTGCCATGACCAGCGTGATCAGCGGGAAGGCCAGTTTTTTCTGCAGTTGCACGCGCAATCGGACCACGTCAAAACCGCTCTGCTGAAGGTCATGAATGTAGTTGCTCAGCTCCGCGTAGTTCATCTCCTGCGACT
>DATDGH010000234.1:0-5776 GCA_036522215.1 Candidatus Angelobacter sp.
GAGGAAATTTTTCCCGGTTGCTTGAGGTGCGCAGGACCATGCCGCTTACAGCACGGCATTTGCGTCGCGTCAGCAGCCATTCCGGCAGCCAGGGCAGTTGAAAGAAAAAGATGTACCAGGATTTAAAGAACTGAACCGAACGGAACAGGCGATTGAAATAACACATGGGGTGAGGCACGTTCATGATAATCAGGGCGTCCAGCGGGCGCACCCGGCGAGTAGCAAAGGCCCAGGCCACAACCGCTCCCCAGTCGTGTCCGATCAGCACGGTTCTTTTCGCGCCGGAGGCATCAATCAGGCCGGCCACGTCGTTCATTAAGTTGTCGATGGCATAGTCGGAAACCTTTGCTGGACGACTGGATTTTCCATAACCCCGCTGGTTGGGCGCCCAGGCGCGATAACCGAGCTGGGCCAGTACCGGAAGCTGGTCGCGCCAGGAGAGCGCATGCTCAGGAAAGCCGTGCAGACATAGTGCCAGGGTATCGCCTTCACCACAGGTGGCGACTTCGAAAGTCTGGCCGTTGGCAGGGATGAATTGGAATTGAATCATAGGAACAGTAGTTGGTAATTAGTAGTTAGTAATTAGCAAAAGCAACTACAAAAGCAAACCTTATCACTGATTCTACTGATGGAACTGATTTTCACTGATGCCAAGTAACATTAACTGGCGGCGTTGGAATTTGAAAGCGCTTCATCTTCCGCCGGGTAATCGAATTGTGCCATCGGGCTTGCAGGTGGATGCTCTCTTTCCCAAGCTATCGTGCGGCTAAGTGCCTCTTCCAGCGGCACCAGTTCGTGGTATCCGAGTTCGCGGCGAATGCGATCAGAAGAGGCCACAATGTGTTGAGCAGTGTTGCCGGGCATCAATAAATGCTTGGGACTTTTATCGTGGGGCAGCATGACAAAGTCTCCGTCCCACCCCGCAAATACAGCAACCTTATGCGCCCATTCCCATTCGCTGAATGCATCTGATTCGCATACGTTATATATGCGGCCAGAGGCGCGTTCAGAAGTTGCCGCCAGGGCGATGGCTTGGGCCACGTTCTCAACGTAGCCGCGTGGAGTGCGCATTGCGGCTACATCGTCCGGAAAAAGAATACTTCGCCTGCCATCGTCCATTCGCTTTAACAGGAAATGGAGCCGGTGTACCGGATCACCCGGTCCATAGACCATGGGCAAGCGCAGCACCGTGCCGGGAAGGTCGTGCTCATTCAGTACCGTCTTTTCCACTGCGATCTTCTCGTAGTCATCGTCCATCCACGGAAATATTTCCTGGATCTTTTTCAGCCTCTCAGGTGGATAGGGAATCTTCCGGGTGCGCAAGTCAGATTCCTCAGTCACCGGCATCTCCTGAAGCCCCCCGGGTTCAAGACCATAGAACACACCCCACGCGCGATAGACATCGATGCTGCTGGGTACGACAACACGACTGACAAGTCCGCGAAATGTGTTCACCAGTTCCTGGGCCTGCCTGCTCGAGCTCAGAGCCATGTCAATGACGAGGTCAAACTTCTTGCACAAAAAAACGTCACGGAATTCGCCCAGCCGATTGCGGTCTCCGAGGATTTCTTCAGCTCCTTTGGGTACCGAAGCATGGCCGCGATGAAATAGGGTGAACGTGTGGCCGGCCCCTTGCATCTGGGAGACGACATGTCTGCCAATGAAGCCAGGTCCGCCAATGAGCAGGATGTTCATGAGAGAAGATTTAACCACAAAGGACACAAAGAAACGTTGACACCTTACCAGTGATTCCGCCGAGCGGGACTGATGAGACTGATTCTCACTGATGAAGATTACGTGGCTGTTAAAGCTGACGAGCGCTCCTTGACTTTGAACGGGGCCGTCTCTTTCATCAGGAGTCCGGCCAGAAAGACTAAAACTGCTCCACCGGCAGCGATCCACAGTGCAGCGCCGAGGCCGTGGCGGTCGGCAACAATGCCGGAGACGTACGGCGCCAGCGTTCCGCCGATAATTTCTCCGGTCATAGTGGAGAGTCCGATGGCGGTTCCGGCAAGCTGTGGCGAGACGCTCTCTGTGGGCACCAGCACCAGAACCAGAGCAGCGATGCCTTGTCCTCCATTGGCAATGAAGCCTGCTGCGGCCATCAGCCAGGGATGGCGAACCAGGAATGGCACCTGATAGGTGAGGGGAACGGCAGCGGAAATCAGCGCCATAAAAAGCAGGACCGGCTTACGTCCCCATTGATCTGAAAGCCAGGGAAAAATCAAGCCCCAGACGAAGGCGCCTGCGCCGCTGGCGCCCAGAACCAAGCCGGCGAGCGTGGGAGTATTTTTAGATACTTCAGTGATGTACTGCGGAGCGGATGCGTGCATCACCCACAACCAGGTCATGAAGCCGGCGCTGGCCAGGCAGCAGAGCCACATGTTGCGATATCGGAGAACGGTGAAGAATTGCCCCAGCGCAATTTTGTGGGAACCTTCGCGCCGCTGCGGCTCGCGCACAAATCTCCACAACACTATGCCGAGGATGACTCCAGGAACTCCGGCGACGAAGAATGCCCACCGCCAGTTCCATCGGGCGGCGATCTGGGTGGTGAGGATGGGCGCGATGGCGAGTCCGACGAGCGCAGCCGCGCTCACTACAATGCCTACATTTCTGCCGCGGCGCTCGGGTGCAGAAGATTCCTCGACTGTGGCGGTGATGGTGGCCCAGGTGGGTCCTTCGGCCGCGCCCATCAGCGCGCGCACCAGATACATTTGTCCAAAGCTGCGAACAATGCCGGACAGCCACGACAAAATCGAAAAAGCAAATACCGCCGGAATCAGGATGGGCCGACGGCCAACACGATCAGACATCGCCCCAAAAATCAGACTGCCGAAGGCCCAGGCCAGCGCCAGCGCTGAAGCCAGCAGACCAACCTGCTCGTGGCTCAAAGGGAGATCGTGCTTGATGTAAGGCACCAGAGACAGCAGGCTGGTCCGATCCAGAAAGACTGTGCCCCAGGTGAGAAACACCAGGGCGACCAGACCGGTTTCATAGGTTTTCTGATTTTGCATTCGATTGTCTTTCCATCTCCTCGTTGGCGATGTGAAAGCCGGTATTGGCTGCGGGAGCACCGGCGTAAACGGCCACTTGTAAGAGCATTTCCTTCAAGTCACAAGGCTCCAGTCCGCGCAGCAAGCCGCTCCGGACGTGAAGGCGAAACTCTTCCCAGCGTCCCATGGCACTCATTGTGGCCAGGGTAAGCAAACGTCGCGTGCGACGGTCCAGTCCCGGCCGCGTCCAGATTGTTCCCCAGACGTAGCGGGTGATCAGTGACTGAAAGTCGCGGGTAAAGTCATTGGCCGCAGTCATAGAGCGGTTCACATGCTGGTCGCCAAGAACGTCACGGCGCATGCCCATTCCGACGGTTAACGGATCAGCGTAAGGAGATTTAGGTTGGACAAATTCGAGCACCGCCGTGGTAAAGGAATGCGGACGGGCGAGGTTGGATAAATGGGCCGCGGGCAAGACCAGCGCTTTGGCTCCGGCGATTTCCCGAGCCAGCAGTTCTCCGTTTTCAGCCCAGGGAGTTGAGGGATCGCGATCGCCGCCGATGACCAGCGTGGGAACCTTTATTTTGCCCAGCAACGGCCGATGGTCCAGGTCTCGCAGGGCGGCGCAACATCTGAGATAGCCGTTGGGATCAGTGCCGAGCAATATGGAGCGGATGGAATGCAGTTGCGGGTCATTCTGCTCGAACATTTCCTGAGCAAAGAAGCGTTGCATGACCGGGTCCACAATTGCCTTCATGCCGCCCTGGCGAACGGCGGCCATGCGGGCCTCCCAGATATCCGGCGTTCCAAAGCGGGCTGCGGTGTTGGCGAGAACCAGGTTTCGCAGACGCTCGGCTGCATGAATTGCCAGCCACTGGCCCACCGCGCCGCCCATGGAGAGTCCGCAAAATGAAAAACTGCGGATGCCCAGCGCGTCGGCCAGCTCCAGTGCATCGCGTCCCAGGTGCTCAATCGTGTAATCGCCGGGTGGCACATCTGAGGCGCCGTGGCCACGTGTGTCGTAGCTTAGCACCTGAAAATGTTGTACCAGGTCCAGCATCTGCGACTCCCACATGCCATGATCGCAGCCCATCGAGTGAGACAGGACAAGCACTGGCAAACCTTCTCTTCCCTCGAGCCGGTAAAACAAACGGGTATTGTTTACGGTAAGAAAGGGCAATCAGGACTCCTTTTAGCTGGAACCATGCTCTTTTACAGAATCGAGCAGGCGTTTTCTGAATTCGTCCCCTACACCAAGATATTGCTCCGGTGATTCCAGGTCACGCAGCGTGGCTGGATCCAGATGATGCTTAACCTCAGGCATCTCGCCCAAGACTTCACTGAGCTGGCGTTTCTGATCCGCGCTCTTGCGAACAGCTTCCTCGACCAGTTTCCGGGCAGCATCGTGGCCAATCTTTCCGGCCAACAGCATTGTGGCTTTTTCAGCAAAGACTGTGCCACGTGTAGCCTCCAGATTGGCGCGCATGCGCGCTTGATCTACAGTGAGGCCCTCTATTGTTTCCGCCATTGCTGAAACCCCCAACCCGGTTCTTTGAATGATGCCGGCGACGATGGGCCATTCAGCCTGCCAGCCGCCGACGGCGCGTTCTTGTTCCTGGACCATAGCTGATAGAAAAGTAGAGACCAGGCCGGGGATGCCGCTGGTCGCAGCCAGGGTCTGCGTGCAACCGACCGGGTTTGCTTTGTGCGGCATGCTGGAGGAGCTCCCTCGACCTTCACCGGTTCGCTCCGTTACTTCGCCCACTTCGGTCTGTGTGAGCAGACTGATATCGCGCGCCATCTTTGCGACTGAGCCGGCCAGGACGCCACAACAGCAGAGCAAGTTGGCCAGACGATCACGCTGCGTATGCCACGGCGCTTCAGGATAGCTGAGGCCGAGATCTTGCGCCATGCTCTCGCCGACGGTAATGCCATCGTTGCCCAGAGCGGCCAATGTCCCCGTGGCCCCTCCAAACTGAAGCTGAAGGCTTTCTTTAAAGGCGGCGTTCAACCTTTTGTGGCTGCGATGAATGGCGGCCAGCCAGCCGGCGGCCTTAAGGCCGAATGTGACTGGTCCGGCAGCTTGCAGGAGCGTGCGCCCCGGCATAACGGTTCGCGCGTGCTGAGCGCCCAGGCGATGAAGAACTTTTTCAAGCCGCAACAAATCAGATTCCAGAATGGGCTGCGCCTGCTTGAGCAGCAGCACCAGCGCAGTATCGCAGACATCCTGGCTGGTAGCTCCCCAGTGCACGAATTCGACAGCCGCGGAGTTTTGGACGCGAACGCGCTCCGTAAGCGCCTTCACCAGCGGAACGCCCGGCGTTGCTGAAAGCCGTGTCTCCTGAATGATGGTGGCCACATCGAAGCCTTCACTCTGGGCGGCCTTAGCGATGGCGTCGGCCGCATTCTGCGGAACGATCTTGTAGCGCGCTTCGGCGCGAGCCAGTGCAGCTTCAAACATCAGCATGGCGCACAGGATGGAATGGTCAGAAAAGAGGTCGGCTAGCGGTGCGGTGGTGCCAAGGCTGTCGAGTAGTCGCACGGACATCTAATTAGTTCACCTCGAACGCAGTGAGAGGCCCCTATTTCTACTAATCTGATTTTGGGAGTACGCCTTGCAATATTGTGCCAGCGTGTAGGGTCCCCTCACTCGCTTTGCGGGATTCAGGATAAACTACACAGACTGACGTTCACAGCATCAGACATCAAAGAACACAGTTTCATTCTCGCCGCAGAGGTGGATATCAAAACTCCACTCGCCGGCTGCTGACTGCTTCGCC
>DATDGH010000235.1:0-6336 GCA_036522215.1 Candidatus Angelobacter sp.
GGTGGATCGTGTTCCAAAAAGAAAGGCAGGAAGGTGCGCAGCTCTTTCCGCGCGATGCCCGCCTGTCCAGCCTCGTTGGTGGCCACGATGGACATGGACCAAGCCGTGATGTTATCGGCCATGGTGAAGTTGAAGTGAGCATGGCCGTGCTTGTCAGTGATCACCTCGGGACGCCACAGCAGCGTTTCCGGGAAATACTTGCGGAGGCGTGGCGTGAACATCGGAGCCTGGGCGGCATGTTCCGTTTGACCCGGCACCACACGGCTTGAGCTCTGCATGGACGTGGTTTCCACCATGAACGCCCCTGCTGTTACTTCAACCGTTGAGCTGGAAGCTCCAACTTGCAGCTTTACATTTACTTCAGTCACGATACCCTGCTGCACCGGGATGCGGAGGACAGTGCCGGCTTGAAACCCTCGCGCTTCCGCCTTGAGCTGGTAGAAGCCTGTGGGCAGTCCGGTGAACTCATACGAGCCCTCGTTGTCTGTGGTTGTGGTATATGGCACATCCCGATCTGAAGTGAGACTTACCGTGGCGTTCTGGATGACCGCGCCCGAAGAATCGGTCAAGGTACCGCGGATCGTCCCATGCCCGCCGGCCACGGGCAGTTGCTTGGGAGTTGGCATGGCAGTCATGCTTTTGGCGTCCTGCTCTGCCGTCACGCGGCTGAACTCAGCCACCATGATTTGCGCTGGCTGGTCTACCTTCTCGCCATCGCTCACCACTTCAATGTAGGCGACCTTCTGCGTTACCGGAGTGACCTTGGTGACGGACCTGGGTTCTTGCCCGTAGACAGTTTGGGTCTGGATGTTGATTTGGTCCGAGTAGCGCGAGCGCTCGGTGAAAGAAAAGTGGTAGGGCTGTCCCCAGGGATCCAGAAGTTGCTCGGGCGTGAGCTTGGCTTCGTCAAGGACTGTTTTGAATTCCAGTTCGCTCTTTGGAAAAACGCCCGTCTTGGCGTAGTGCACCGCCAGGGCTTGTTCGATGGCGGCGGTTTCGTTGGCGAAATAATGGATGGATACGGACCACTCTTCGACATCGTCAGCATCGTCCGAGAATTGTGCGCACTTGGGAGAACTGAAGATGCCATCAGGGCCGGCGCTGGTAACACAAGTGTTGTAGTAGGCCCCGGCAATGGAGAAAGTGAAGCGATAGGGACGGCCCCACGGATCGCGCAGTGCGTCGAGGTCCGCGCCTCGCTTCTTCATCTCATCGCGCAGCGTGGGATAGTCACGAATATACTTGCCGGTCTCGTGCTGGTAAGCGAAGACCGCCTCGTTCATCAACTTGCCGACTGGGCGAAAGTAAGGCCAGCCCAAGGTGAGAACGGTGAAGTCGTCTTCTGTGCCGGGACGCTTATCAGGCCCGTTGCTAAGCAAGGTGAAGACATCGTTCTGTCCGGAAACAGAAAATTCGGCGCGGTAAGGGACCTCCCAGGGGTCTAGAGTTGTGTTGAAGTCCAGCCCGTGGGTTTTCAATATCTCCTTGAGCCCGGCCGCGTCATGTGGGTAGCGATCGCTGGCCTTGTACTCTTTTTTAAGAGCTTCGGAGATGGGAGTAGTTGTGTGGAAGATGAGGTTCTCAAAAACTGAGTGAGACCCCCGGTCGTGATAGGAGCCGCTGCCGGTGAACTCGGCGCTGCCTTCCGCTTCAGAGCGTCCGCTGTAAGCGAGCATGGCTTCGGCGACCAAGTCGAGGCCCTCGGGAAAAGGCTTGGTGGAGTCCCAGGCAGCCAGGTCGCGGTAGGTGATTCCCGCGATGCCCTGACCATAGTAGTAGTCGAGAAAATCGTAGATGTTGAAACCATACTCGCGGCCGAACTGCTGGTCGGTGCGCACGCGCTCGGCCACAGCGCGATCGTAGACCAGCACGCCTAGCGCGCTCTCGACCGGGACTCCCTCGGGACTACGGACGCCCACGTCGGCCGCGGCCTCTTCGCCGGGACGGAAAGTGGCTTTGGCCATGCGCAGCATGAGCTGAAGCTCCTGACGTCCGGGGAAGAGGACATGGCGCTCGCCCTTGAGATTGCTGTTCTCCTCCTCGCTTCCGGTGATGGCAAACGCGGTAACGTCAAGCTGGCCGTGGAAGCGGGGATCATAGGGAAAAGTAACCTGCGCGCGCCCGTGGTCCAGGTGTACCACCTCGGACACAAGCAGGCCGGTGGCGCCGGATAGATCAACCACAGCCTCCCGCACGGAGGTGTTGCAAACAATCGAGACCGCGATGGGAGCGCCGGCGCGATAGAGAGCATGGTCCGTCTGCACGTTTATGAACGCCTGGCCTAGCTCAAAACTTAAGCCCTCGATGTCAGTGCCGCGCTTGCCCTTACGGTCGGCAGCCTCCAGAAGCAGACACCCACTGCGCTGGTTTTCAGATCCGGCAGAGTGATAAAGCCGCCACCACTTTGGAACAACCAACAGCTCGCGCGGCAAAGGCCGCATCTCGACACGGCCCACGCCGAACTGGTTGGTGTGGAAGCGCGCCACGGTGACGCGATGGTCGGCGTCCTGCTCATCGCACTCGTCCTGGTAGTTAGGCAGAAAGCTCACAATGCTGCCATCCACGGAGGCCGGCGTGCCGTCAGCGTAAGAGCTGGTCAGGTAGAGCACCAGGGGCGCATCGGCGGACCCCGTACCTGAGTTCAGCACGTAGAGATGGATCGGGAGTGCGCTCAGGCGAAGCTGGAAGCGGCGCTGTTCGGTACGGCCCGTGGAAAGATCAGTGACATACGCCGCCAGATCCAGATCGCGGAAGCGCCGCCATCGGCTAGGCTTGAAATCTTCAAAATCCTCCTTCAGGCTGACGTGGGCCATGAACTTCCCGGAAGCATTAAGTTGGCCTTCTACCGGCTGGGTCTCCTCGCCCTCCCACTTCTGATCGTGATAGTTCCAGTTCCATTCATTGCGACGGACCACGCGCACTTTGGCGTGCTGCACCGGCTTGCCGAAAAGGTAATCGGCGCGCACCTCGACGTTAGCGTCCTGGCCGGGTAGAAAGTAGGGCCGGTCGGGAGTGACCACTACGGAATAGCTAGGCAGGTCATAGCGGCTGATGCGAATGCTTGCCTGCTGGCCGTAGTCCTCGTCGCCGATCGCAGCCTTGATGCGGTAGTCGCCCAGGCGTAGCTTCTGCGGGATCTCCCAGTCGGCGCTGGCAATGCCGAAGCGCGAGGTGGTGACGGTCTGGTGAAACTGCTCTTCGCTTTCCTCATCCTCGATGGTGAACTTGACCGGCGTGCCGGCCAGGGCGTGCTTGTTCGCGCCGAAGACCGTCGCCCGCATGTGCGCGGTCTGCCCCGGTTGGTACAACGGCTTGTCGGTTGAGAGCGTGAGGCGATTGCCTTGAGGGAGCTTGACGTCAATGTAAGTTTCTTCTTGGAACGGCCCGCGCATGGCGGTGGCGTAAACCCTGAGTTCATTGCTCTCTACCGTGTTGGGCAAATTGAGAGTGGCGGTGGCATATCCCGCAGAATTGGTTACAACGTTGCGCTTGACCGCTGCGTCGTCGCCCTCGATGTCAAGGTTGACTTCGACAGGCACGCCGGCCATCGGGCGGCCGTTCTTGGGATCATCCACGCGAACGCGTACCGGATACTTCGCGCCCGGAACAGCGCGGCTGGCGGCTGTCATGCGCAGCTCAAACGTATCGCGCAGCACCCTGCCCACCTGCACCGTGCCTGTGGCCGGCGCAACTCCCGAGGCTGCGTTGGGAGTGAACTCGTAACGCAGCCTGTACCAGACAAGGTCCGAAGGCACGTTGCTGGGAAGCTTGTCTGCATCCCATGGTATTTTTTCCACGGTGCTGCCCGGCCCCTCGTGGAAAGTTCCGGTTGTCCAGGCAGCGGACTTGCCATCGCGGTCCAGAAACTCCAGGCGAAAGCTTCCTTCCAACGGCTTGCCGGCGCTGTTGACCACCGGCAACTCAAGCAACGGGGCGGGCAGAAGGCGAATGCGGATATTGTCTTCGTCCAACCTCAGGGACGGTTTTTCAGCAGTCCAGCCGGCACACGCGCACAGGACCGAAGCCAACACGAACCAGCGAGCACGTTGCATAGTGCCTCCTGCCTTCCTCATTAGTGACAAAGATTGTTAGTGCGAGGCTTGCGCGGGCTATCCCTGGTCTGCAGTCCCCCTTCCCCATGAACGGTTCTTTGAACGGTTCTTGCAAGATTACAAATGTAACTTTGGAGTGTTGGCACGCAATGGAGCAACAAATACAGTTGATTGTGGGCGCTGTGCCTTTTGATTGCTTATGTCGACTTGCCTTGCCTTCTCCCCCTGGCAACTCTTGCACGATACTGCTGATTTAGCGAAAAGTCACAGATTATTCAATCCGGCAAAGCCGGTGGCGGGGCTGTGGCCTGTGGCCTCGACTCGCTTGTTCCCTGTCACCTGTTCCCTATTCTCTATTTTTTGCCAACCAGCTTCATGGCCTCTCACATCCAACAAGATGGCCAGGAGCGTATCTTGTCTCGCTTCATAAGGCAATAAGGCTTTCATGTGCCTCCCGGCAGCAGTAAAGCTGCCGGGCGGCTCATGTATACTGACTGGGTTTCACTCTGGCCGAAAAACATCGGAGGTAAACCGATATGTCTTTTGGTCCGCGGCAATCTGTTCGAGCTTTGATTGCTTGTCTGTTTGTCCTTTTCTTTGCCATCCCTCCTGAAGTCCTGGCGCAAAACCATGTTGTGAGTCCCGCCGATCTGCAAAAGGAAGTGTCCAATACGGCGCAGGCGCGACAGCATAACCTGGAAACACTGGATAAATTCCTTTCGACTCCAGAGGCGGAGAAGGCGCTCAAGTCCGCCAGGGTGGATGCACAGCAGATCAAGACTGCTGTCGCTACACTGAGCGACGATGATCTGGCTCAGCTTTCCGCCCGCGCGACCAAGGCCCAGGCCGACTTTGCCGGAGGCAGGCTCAGCGACCGCGACCTGATCTGGATTATCGTCGCCGTTGTGGCCCTGATCCTGATCATCGTGGCTTTGCGCTAAGGGGTGCTGCGATGAAGAAGTTGGTTGCGGCCCTGTTTCTCTGTGGCGTAATGCTTGCCGCGGACAGTCCTGGTGTGTGGCTGGACGTTCCCTTTGTAAAGCAGGAAAAAGATGGATGTGGCGCGGCAAGCATCGCCATGGTGATGCAGTACTGGTTCAGGCAGCAGCTGAAACCTGAAACGGATGCCGACCCCATCGAGATCCAGCGCACGCTCTATTCCAAAGAAGGCCATGGCATTTTTGCCTCTGACCTGGAACATTATTTTCAGAGCCATGGCTTTCAGACTTTTGTCTTTTCGGGAAGCTGGGAAAACCTGCAGCGCCAGTTAACGCAGGGCCGCCCGTTGATTGTGGCGGTGAAGCCTGGCGGTCGGGGCACGGAACACTACGTTGTCGTGGCCGGATTGGAAGGCGACCACAGCGTGGTGCTGGTGAACGATCCCATGCAGCGTAAGTTACTCAAGCAGGATTGGTCGACCTTTGAAAAACAATGGAGCGCTGCAGGCAAATGGACACTGCTGGCGGTGCCGCAGCAGTAGCACTCAGCCATCAGCACTCGGCATTCAGCCCGCAAACATTGTAGGCTAAAGGGATGCATCACCCTTGGCATGGTTAGATCAAAAACCTGCAGCATCTGTGAAAAAGCCTGTGTAGTCGTTCTCGCTCTGCTGTTCCTTTGTTGCTGCTCTGTGTCCGTCAGCGGCAAGCCCCCCACTCGCGATTCTCAAGATCAAATTTCGTCTGCGCAAAAACTGGCCACTGAAGAACGCTGGCAGGAACTCCTGCAACTGGTGGAAGCCATTCCCCAACCTTCGCCGGAAATGGAGTACTACCACGGACTTGCCCTGGCCCACCTTGAGCGATGGGATGATGCACGTAGGGCATTCCTGGTCGGGCGTCGCGCTCTGCCGCGCGACAAGCGCTTCCCGACCGAACTGGCCGGCGTGGCTTTCAGGCAGAAAAACTATTCGCGTGCTGCTGCTTATCTGCGCGCAGCATTGCGGCTCGATCCCGCTGATGCTTATGTCAATGATTTTCTGGGAACCGTGTACTTCATTGAGGGCAATCTTGAAGCTGCCTTGAAGTACTGGAACCGCGCCGGCAAGCCAGGAATCGAGGAGGTGCGGACCGGCGCCAGGCTTCACATCAATCCGGTGCTGCTGGACCACGCATTCGCATTTTCGCCCGCCAGCATCCTGCAGCGCGAAGAGCTGCTGGCCAGCGAGGCGCGTCTGGATGCGTTGGAGATTTTTCCGGTTTATCGTTTGGACCTGCTGGCCCGCAGTGACGAAAAGTTTGATTTGCAATTTCAACCGCAGGAGAAAAATGGATTTGGAAACACC
>DATDGH010000236.1:0-3855 GCA_036522215.1 Candidatus Angelobacter sp.
GCAGGCATGGGTCTTCGTCCTCTACACCCTGGCCGCGATCGTCAGCGCCGTAGGGTATAGACGCTGGCCCGCGATGGTGGCCCTGTTGCCATTGGTGGCCAGCGTAGGAGTCACGGTTTCGCTGTACAAACAACATCTTCCCAGATCGAAGTGACTTTGGCCGTTGCCAAAGACTTCGCTGATTTAAAGTTCTCTCGCTCTTTTCAAATTCGCGTGCATTCGCGTTAATTCGCGGCTAAATTATCTGTGCTGGTAAGATTATGCGGCCAAAGGAGAACAGCTCTGCCCGTTTCCCAGGCCAATTCCCGCATCATCTATGATGCCCTGAAAAAAACCGGTATCCGCCTGATGTCGGCGCTGCCGGAGACCTGGCTGGTGCACCTGATTCGCATGGCCGAGGATGATCCGGAGATGATCCTGGTTCGTCTGGCGAAGGAAGAGGAAGGAGTGGGCATCTCTGCGGGTGCGCACTTTGCCGGCGTAAAGTCTGCCATGCTCATGCAGAACCACGGATTCCTGGCAAGCATCAATGGGATTGTCTCCTTCGCCCAACTCTATCGCATGCCCTTGCTCATGCTGATCACTTATCGTGGTCATTTTGGGGAGCGCGATCCCTGGCAGACGCAGGGCGGTAGCGTTACCGAGCCTCTCTTGCGGGCGCTGGGAATCCGATACGAATTCCTGGACGACCCAGCCAACGTGGAACGTTGCATCGCCGACGCGCAAACTCTGTCTTACAGCAGCCTGCATCCCGTAGCATTACTGTTGACGCGAAAACTGATGTGGGAAGAGCTATGAAGAATCGGGTGATCCGGTGATCCGGGTGATCTGAAAACCGCGACGAGAAGCAAATTATGTTAAGGCTGGATTGCATACGCTCAATTTACGACCGGCTGGGAAACTGCCTGGTGGTCACAATCATGGGCGCGGTGGCGGCGGAGTTGCAGTCGCTGGGACACCGTCCTAACTTTTTCTATCTGCAGCATGCCATGGGACTGGCTTCTTCCACCGGCCTCGGCCTGGCGCTGTGCTTGCCGGAGCAAAAAGTAGTGGTCTTTGACGGCGACGGTTCCGTCCTGATGAATCTAGGTGGCTTCACTACACTGGCCCGGTATAGGCCAAAAAATCTTGTCCACGTGGTATTTGATAATGAGAGCCTGCTTTCCGTCGGCGGCTTCCCTACCGCCACCGGTACCGGCAGCGATCTGGCCAGAATCGCGGCGGCCGCAGGCGTTCCTCATACACAGACCGTTACCACCTGCCATGAATTCACTACAGCGTTCGATCAAGCCATGCGCAGCAACGATCTAAGCTGCGTTGTCGCCAAGGTGGAAGCTGCAGGACCTAAAGCCTACGTAACCGATCTCTCATTGCTGGAGAATCGATTCCAATTTAAGCAATACATACAGACCCTGAAGGCCAGTAAATAGCGATTAAGCCCACTATGTGCGCCTTTGCTCTCAGATCACCCGATCACCCGATCACGGCGATCACCCGATTCTCGAAGAGGCTCAATTCTGAACACCGTTTTAGAGAGCCCAAATGCTCGTCTTGAGTGAGACCCAGGTCCGCTCCTCCGCAGCCATCGACGAAGTCATCCGTGCTATCCGCGATGCTTTCTCCCGTGACTTTCGTTCAACCCTGCGTATGCCGGTGCGCACCCAGCTTGATCTGGGCGAAAGCCTGCTGCTGCTCATGCCTTGCCACGACTCTGCCTTGAAAATCGCGGGTGTCAAGCTGGTCACGGTCAACCGCAAGACTGGCGTCAACGCCAGTTATGCGTTGCTCGATTCTGCTACAGGCAAGACTCTGGCAGTCATGGAAGCCAACTACCTGACCGATCTGCGCACCGCCGCAACCTCGGCGGTAGCAACCGATCTGCTGGCTCGACCGGACGCGCAGACGTTAGGAGTCTTTGGCGCGGGACGGCAGGCGATTGCTCATCTCACCGTCCTTCCTCACGTCCGCCGCTTCACTAGATTTCTGGTTTGCGGCTCTCATCGTTCGGACCTGAAGACGTTTTGCCAAACCATGCGGGCCGATCATCAAATAGATGTTGAAACCGTCAATGCCGAGATTTGCGCCCGCGAGTCCGATGTACTCTGCACCTGCACCACCTCCCATGAGCCGCTCTTTGACGGCCGTTGGCTGCGCCCCGGCGCCCACCTCAATCTCGTGGGAGCCTTCCAGACGCACACGCGTGAAATCGACAACGAGACCGCGAAACGCGCTCGCATCGTCGTAGACACCTATGAGGGCGCCCTGGCGGAAGCCGGCGACCTGGTGATTCCGCTGCGCAGCGGAGCCATCTCCCGAGATCACATCATCGCCGACTTACACGAGCTGGCCGGCGGCAAGAAGCGCGTGCGCAACTCTGCTGCAGACATTACTCTGTTCGAGAGCGTCGGCTGCGCCCTGGAGGATCTGGTGACGGCGATGCTGGTGTATGAAAAAGCAACTGGCAACCAAAACCGTTTTAGCTGATAATGTGCCGAAAAGATTTGTATCAGGGCACGACTTGAGCGTTTAGCCAGAGCGAAGATTGTTTGCGCAACCAAAGACCAAGCCCTGAAAGGGCGGAACCTACTGAGCCCACCCGGTAGCGGGCTGAATGCTCTCCACTGACTGCTTCGTAAGTGCTTTCGAATGGACGCTCACTACGTTAAGGCTGTTGATTTTTCTTCCGATGAACCGACGACCCGATGACCCGATGACCCGATTTCACGTGCTATCTTGGAGAGGCGAGCCTCACCTAACCCCATGGATGCAACCAGGAAGAACTATGATTTCGCCGTCATTGGCGCCGGCGTCTTCGGCGCGTGGACGGCCCATTTCCTTCGCCGCACTGGTGCCAGCGTCCTGCTAATGGATACTTATGGCCCAGCCAGCAGCCGCGCCAGCTCCGGCGGAGAGACTCGCGTGATCCGCATGGGATATGGCCCTGACGAACTCTACACTCGCTGGTCCGTGCGCTCGCTGCCACTCTGGCAGGAATTCGCAGAGCAAATACAGCAAACGTTGTTTTACCAGACCGGCGTGCTCTGGCTCAGCCACGACAGCGACTCCTACACTCGGCAATTGCTCGATGTATTGCTCAGCCAGGGAGTCCGCTGTGAAAAATTGTCCGCGGAAGCGATTCGCAGCCGTTATCCCCAGCTCTCATTCCAGGAGGTTACCTGGGGAGTGCTGGAGCCGGAGAGTGGCATTCTGATGGCGCGGCGCGCGGTCCAGGCTTTGGTGGAAGAGGTTAGAAGAAATGGCGTGGACTATCTCCTGGCTTCGGCTATGCCTGCGCCATCCGGAAACAAGACGCTGAATAAGGTTGATCTCAGCAACGGTGGTTCTGTCTCTGCTGGAACTTTCATTTTCGCCTGCGGACCCTGGCTGCCGAAACTGTTTCCCCACCTGCTTGCCGATCGCATCTGGCCCACTCGACAGGAGGTCTTTTTTCTCGGCGCGCCCCCCGCCAATGATGCCTTTCGTCCGCCCAAAATGCCGGTCTGGCTGCACCACACGCATCCAGCGCGTCCATACGCGCTGCCGGACATCGAGAACCGCGGCTTCAAAATTGCCTTTGACCGTCATGGTCCGGATTTTGATCCTGACACTGGATCGCGAGTGATCGGCGAAGCTTCCATCGCCGAATTGCGGGCCTATATAAAGGAGCACGTTCCCTCGCTGTGCGATGTGCCCATCGTAGAAACGCGCGTCTGCCAATACGAAAACACCTCCAACGGAGACTTCCTGATAGATCGCCATCCGGAGTTTGAAAACGTCTGGTTGGTCGGCGGCGGCTCCGGACACGGCTTCAAACACGGTCCCGCAGCGGGCGAATATGTGACTGCCCGAATTGTC
>DATDGH010000237.1:0-9161 GCA_036522215.1 Candidatus Angelobacter sp.
ACGCTCAAAGCCGACTTGATCTGCAACTATGTTTGCCGGCTGCTGAACTTCATGGACCGCAAAGGCGTGCGCCAGGTCATGCCCAAGAGTGGCGACGAGAGTGCGGTTGCACCTTTTGTAGAAAATTTCTCGTCTGGCTACATTCAACGCTCGCTTGCGAGCTGGCCCAAGCAGGGATCAAAACCGCCATGGCGGGTTTATCAAAACTACTTCCACGACATCATCAGCCTCAAGTGGAGATCGGTTGACGACGGCGCGCTGGAATTTTCCAACCCGCCGGAAGCCGTTGCAAGCCCGCAACCGCTAGAATTGGCCCAAGTAATCGGGTCATCGGGTCGTCGGGTCATCGGGTCATCGGAAGAGAGAACCAACGCCTCGATGCACTCCGAATGCTGATTTAAAAGCATTTTCATAATGAGTGTAGTCTTTCTGTTAGCGGTCTGATTCCAATTTGATTCAGCAATTAGCAGTCAGCACTCAGCATTCAGCCCGCTAACAGTTCGGGCTAAAGGGATGCAATTTCGTCGGCATGGTGAGATCAAGGAAGGTGCTGGAGAGAACTCCCTGATACTGCATCGTTACTGCTAACATTCTCGGGGTCCTTCGACGGCGACCTCGGTCCTCCGTCCCTCGGTCTTGCTTGATGACAGGAGGTGAGGGTTTTGTATTAAAAGACGGTGCTTTTACACCTTCGCGATTTTTGCTCACCTTCTCAGCATTCAGCCCGCAAACTTCTTAGGCTGAAGGGTTACTGCATCGTTGGCATGGTTGAAAGAGGTCGGTCTACACCTACTATAAAAATGATTTAGATCCCCAGGATCTCTCCTGCAGCGTTCACATCGATGGTTAACGCACGCGGTGCTTTGGGCAGGCCGGGCATCAACATCATGTTGCCCGCAATCATCACTACAAAGCCAGCGCCAGCGGAAAGCGAAGCGTCCGTGATGTTCAGGGTCCAGCCGCTGGGAGCGCCCAGCAACTTGGGATTGTCAGAAAACGAATATTGAGTCTTGGCCACACAGACAGGAAGCTTGCCAAAACACCAGCTTTGAAACTGCGCGATCTTTTTCCGCGCAGCCTCGCTGAAGTTCACTCCGTCTGCGCCATAGACATTGCGGGCCAGCTTTTCCACCTTCTTCTCCAGCGTATCTTCAAGCTGGTAGATGGGCCGCACCTGGGTGTTGGGATTGGCTTCAATGGTTGCCACCACCCTCTCCGCCAGTTTGGTTGTGCCTTCGCCACCGCGGGTGAAGGCTTCGCTCAACTCGCTGGTCACGCCATGCTGGGCGCAATAATCGGCCAGGCGTTTCAGTTCGGCTTCGGTGTCAGTGGGGAAGCGGTTGAGGGCCATGATCACAGGCACACCGAAGCGTTTCAGGTTCTCAATATGCCTTGCCAGATTGGGCAGTCCACGCTCCAGATCACCGTCGCCCTGCTTGCGCATGCTCTGTACGGTGGTTACCAGAACCGCGCAGGCGGGAGCTATCCCCGACGAGCGCATCACGATGTCCATGTATTTTTCTGCGCCCAGGTCGGCAGCGAAACCGGCTTCATTCACCACGTAGTCGGCAAGACGGATGCCCATGTTGTGGGAGATCACGCTGCTGGTTCCATGGGCAATGTTGCCGAACGGCCCCGTATGCACCATGGCCGGCCCACCTTCTGTGGTCTGTACCAGGTTGGGGAGGATGGCCTCCGTAAGCAGCGCCATCATCGCGCCCGTCGCTCCCACATCTCCGGCGCTCACCGGCTTTCCTGAGCGGCTCACGCCAATCACGATTGCACTCAGCCGCCGGCGCAAATCTTCCAGGCTGTTGGCCAGCGCCATCACTGCCATTACCTCAGAAGCAGCCGTGATCACAAACCCGGTGTTACGGGTGAGCGCGCCCTTCTTTTCGCCAATATCAATGGTGATCCGGCGCAGAGCGCGATCGTTCATGTCCATGGTGCGCGGCCAAGTAATCTGGTTGAGGTCCAGATCAAGTTCGTTGCCGTGGAATACATGGGCATCGATCAATGCAGCCAGGAGGTTGTGCGCTGAAGCGATGGCGTGGAAATCGCCGTGAAAGTGAAGATTGATCTTCTGACTGGGCTCAATCTGCGATTTGCCACCACCGGCCGCTCCGCCCTTCATCCCAAACACAGGACCGAGGGATGGCTCGCGCGACGTGATGATCACCTTCCGCCCAATTCTCGCCAGGCCCTGGGTGAGGCCGATCGCGGTGACGGTTTTGCCCTCACCTGCTGCAGTGGGCGTAGTCGCGGTGACCAGAATCAGCTTGCCTCGTGGTGGAAACGCCGGGTCAGACAGCAGTTCGAGTTTCAGCTTCGCGCCATACCGGCCGATGGGCTCAAAATAGGTTTCGGGTAGATTCAGCTTGCGGGCAATGGTCTCAATGGGCACTAAAGAAGGCATCATAAGGCAAACTCATGAGTGTAAATGCCCAACGGGGCAACGTTCAACGGGTGGGAACCATGTAGTAAATCACTACTTCCCGGTTGAACCCAACCTTCCGGCCTTTTTCGCCTTCTCTTCTGCCTCAAGCATGGTGGTATGAATATCCCTGGCTGCCTTCAAGCCTGATTCGTAGGCACCGGGATAAGAGCCGTTATAGATGGCGCGGGCGGTGCCTTCTCCGGCGAAAAACAGGCGCTTGGTTCCGTTTGCGTCCTCCACCGGTTCCGCCAGGATTTCGCGCTCGAACCAGCTTCCGGGCTCGGCCACCGAATAGGCGCCGAAGGAGGTTGAATCAAGGCTCCAGCGGGTTACGTGGATTCCCTCTTCTTGAATGTCCTGGTCGATCTTTTTTTCACCGGACATGTTGGAAAGAGCAGACTTTGTGATGGCAATCGAGAGATCGTCGCATTGCGGGTTGCTTTTACCGGAACCGTGCTCCTTGCTCTCGCACCGCTTCTCCAGTGCCTTGGCCCAGTCTCCGCCAAAGAAGCCGATAGCGATGTTCTTGTCCAGCGGCTTGATCACGAAAGCCATCACCACCCGGGTTCCATCCACCAGGGGAAGGCCCTGCTTTTTCGCGAAGTCCAGCGCCTCCCCAGGAAGGTCCCCTTCATAGAGGATCCATGAGTTCTTGGGCTCTTTGGGAAAAATATCTCGATTGAGAGGGACAATCACCTTCTGCATGTTGCCCATCTGCAAACGATCAATGGCCTCGAGTTTCTCTTTCGGCAGTTCCGGTTTGAAGGCAATCTTTTTTTTCTTCAGCACTCCAACCGAGACGGTAACCAGTGCATTCGAACCCGCGAAGACCCTGCCCCCGGCACTCACCTTCACGCCGTCCGCGGAGTAATCCACCTCCGTGACCGGCGAGTTCAAGCAGACCGGCAAGCCGGCCCCAAGTTTCTGGACAAAAGCGCCCATTCCCTGGTCGATGAGGTCATCCTCTCCGGCTTCGAAGTGCGCGCCATCAACAGCGGAGGTCTTGCTCAGTTCAGCGGCGCTCTCCAGCGGACCAGCATTCGCGATCAGCAAAGGAATGATGTCGCTGAACTCCCGGTCATGAGGCACGTAGTGTTCCGCCACGTCGCTGGTAATGCGCAAATCCTTGTCCGCCATGGCGCAAAATTGCCGGGGAGAGCGAACGGGCCCACGGCAAAGATCGCTTAGAGCAGAAATTCTGCTGAACGGAATCCTGGGCTGCAGGTCGTGGCAAATCTTCTTCCGCGGTACGTGGTTTTTGTATTGGCTGCACGCAAACTCAGCCAGTGCGTGCTGGTCCTCAACAGATTTGGCGGCCAGCGCTACCGCATCTTCGTATTGTTCCAGGGCATGGTCAAAGACTTTCTTCTCTTCGTCGCCGGCTTCCTTGCCGTTGACAAAGTAGGGAAGATTGAGTTGGGTGCGCTCCCGCTTGAAGTCCATGGAGTCAACCAGCCCGGTGAGCGGGTTGGTGGGAATGCCGTGAATCCACGCGCCTCCGTAATCGATGGGAACCTTGTCATTGCCGATGTGACCGACATACGCGCGGCCTCCTATCCGATTGTTCGCCTCCAGGATCAGGAACGAGCGGTGCAAGTGCTGCAACTCTCTCGCCGCACTGATTCCTGCAATACCTGCCCCGACGATGACTACGTCGTATCTATGGACCGGGTATCTCCCGTCGGCGGAGGTGCAATCCGCTTCGTCCAACGGCTGGGGCCTGGTAATCGACGCGGCCCGTTGCGGGTACATAGCTACAATGACCAGCGCCAATACCATATTGAGACTGGCCGATCGCCGGCACGAACCCGCGGTGGCGTGAGCGATAATCCTCTTCAGCATGGAGGCATCCTCAAAGTTTCAAAATAGAGTTGGAATTGTATCCCATGGCGGCAATTGGCCAGATCCGCGCACTAGCGGACTTCTTAAGCATTTCTCCCGCAGATCTATATTGTGTAGATTCGAAGCCGAGAGCATGAGTTCATCCAACCCGAGCTCTACTCTAAACATCGAGCTTGATCCACGCTGGAGCATGGTCGCTGGCATTCACCTCGCCACGCACCCATCGATCTACACCGCCATCCACCAGTCGGTCCGACATGGTCGGGGAGAGCAGGAAGTGATCGAGTCGCATGCCTTTGTCCTTCGGCCACCGTTCACGTTTGTAATCCCAGAATGTCCAGAGCGGCCGGTCCGGACGCAGCTTCCGCATGGCGTCGGTCCAGCCCTGAGCCAGCAAACGCGCAAAGGCTTGCCGGCTTTGGGGTTGGATCAACGCGTTGTTATCCAACGATCGCGTCGGATAGATGTCCTGCGGCGTGGGCACCACGTTGTAGTCGCCGGCCAACACCACCGGTGCGCCGCTCGCCATGAGTTGGGCGGCATGGGCAATGAGACGCTCAAACCAAGCCAACTTGTAGTTGAATTTCGGTCCAGGCTGCGGATTCCCATTGGGCAGGTAGATGGAAGTGATCAGGAATCCACGAACAGCCGCCTCGATGTAGCGGGCCTGACGATCTTCAGGATTCCCCGGTAAGCTTGCGCGGGTCACCACCGGAGTGGTGTTTCGCGCGAGAATGGCCACTCCGTTCCAGGAACGCTCTCCTTGCCAGACTGCTTCGTACCCGACACTTCGGAGTGCCCGCGCAGGAAACGCCCCCTGCTCCGCCTTCAACTCTTGCAGACTGACCACGTCCGGCTCAGCTTTGGCTAACCAGGCCAGGAGGTTATCAAGGCGTTTGTTGATGTCGTTAATATTGAAGGTAGCGACTTTCACCCGGTCCGTGTTTTTTCACCAGTAAGTCAAGCTTATCTTATCCAGCCAAACCGAATAGGGTGTCGCGGTAAGATTTGCGTCGGTCTGGAAGGCTACGTCCAGGCCGCTCTGGTTATCGGCGACGTGCGGCACGCTCAGGTTCACGGCTCCGCGATTGCCGTTGACAGTCACGGCCGTGAAAATTACGTTGCCCATCGAATCGCGCTCAAATTCCCAGATCAAATGGTTCCAGGTATTCGGCGGAGGCCGCACACAGGGAACGCTGGAGGGAATCCATTTTTGTGCCACCGGCTCCCATACTCTCCACACTTGTTGTCCCGCCAGGTCGCACTGCGTGGAGAAACTGTACCGGCTTCCGTTCGCACTCTGGCTCACGTTGAACTCCAGGGCCTGCGAAGCAGACGGATTGTCTATGTAGAAGAAGAGGTCATAGACAAAATGGGTGGCGCTATCGAAGCTGCCCAGAAACTTGAACCAGAGCGCGCTGCCGAAGGGCTGCGTCCCTGCCAATAACTGGAATCTTGCCGAAGCCCCACTCATCGAAGGGGATGCCAATCCCTGCGTCAACGAGAACACTGCTGACGGTGTGTTGGTGCAGGCCGCGGTGCAGTTTTCCCATCCGCCGAGCTTCTGTATATCGGAGATGGTGGTTGAGCTGGGCGAGGAGGGTGGATTCGGGGGCGCGGGAGCAGCCGGCGCCGGCATTGCAGCATTCGTCGAGGCCGCTTGCCCGCCGCATCCGTTGATGAGGGTGAAAGTACCCAAAGCCAAAATCAAGGCCACTAACAGTTTCAGTTCTCTCATTCAGGGGAACATCTTTCTGAGTGGCGCGAGTGGGTTTCTGAGCGGCGCGAGCGTGCTGCACATTCTACTCGTATTGAGAGTAGATGCAGGATTTTTACCAGCGGAGTCCAGATTAGTCGATAGATTCTTCCCCTTAGTCAGCTCGGACTAAGAGCATGTCGGCACGTCCCGGCTCTTGATATGGGGCTTGCGAAACAGGGTCGCGGGGTCCACCTACTTCAATTCATCAGTCCTTTCCAGCACCTGTGCCAGAAAATGGACTACATCCCATTTCTGTTTGAGAGTTACTGTGTCCTCCATCTTCACGTGAATCAAGGCAGGACTGACCAGGACGGCTGCCAGCCTGCCAGCCGGAATGTCATGTGCCAGCCACCGGGACTCTGATGCCGGGATGACTGTGTCTCCGGCGCCATGAAGAACGAAAACCGGGACCGCCAAGCCGGCCATGTGTCCGTGGGGAGAGACGGGCTCCATTTCGTCCTGGTGGAGTTTGATTTCATCCAGAAACTTTTGTCTAAGCTGATCGCGATGATGCAGGAGCAAGTCCCATTCTGCTTGCCCGGCTGTGCTTAGCTGCGCTGCTTTGCTGGTGGCTTCAGGCTGTTCCCAGAGCCATTCTCTCAGGGCCTCCTGAGCGATGGGGATGTCCTGGGGGGCGAAGAAATCCTCCAGGTGAGAATAAGCCAGGATGAGAACACCGTACTCGTGCGCTTCGAAAGGGACCGTCTTGCCATCCGGGTCCTCGATGGTATTGGTGGCGAAGAAGCGGGCGACGCGAGGAAGATCGTCGTGGGCGCCGATGGCAAAAACAAAACCAATGTGGTCCGCGTATTCCGGTTTGCATGCAGCTAACAGCGCCAGGCCTCCGGCAAAACTCAGTCCCAGCACTCCCACCCTGTCCTGGTTTAAACGATTGCTCAGAAACCGTGCTGAAGTTCCGATCATCTCCACCGCGCGAGGAGTGATGTGATAGTCGGCAAGGTCATGCAGCTCCGCAGTCATCACTTCTATGCCCGCTCCCGCCAGTGCGCGGGCCAGGCTGATCAACCCCGGATGCTCAAGGCCGAGATGGTGCACTCCGGGAGCAATCACCATTCCATGGGGATGACTTGCGTCCTGGGGAATGTAGAGTTTGTAGTTGAGCGCGCCCCAGGTTGTCTCGGCGGTGCCCGTCTCTTCCCGGATTGGATGTTGGGCGAAGCGCACACCGAAACCGCTGGCGTTGGGATCAGAGAATCGCAACAACACAGACATGGCCCGAAGATGAGTAGCGATGGAGTGCTGGAAAATGAGGATGGTTATTGCAAGGACAGCCAGGATGAGGAGCAGAACAACATTTCTTCGGCGCTTGAAGAAAGCTTTCATCAAATTATCGTAAACGCCTAGATCTCCAGAATAACGGGCATGATCAGCGGCCGCCGCGAGGTAGTTTTGCCGATGAATCTCTTCAGGTCGGCGCGGATTTTTTCTTTGATCACTCCATAGTCAGCTTTTTCTTCCGGAGTGGATCCGTCCAGCGTGTTGGCAATCACCTTGCGCGCTTCTTCCATGAAGCCGTTTTCCGTTACCGCAGCAAAACCGCGCATCACGATCTCCGGAATCGACTCCACCGTTCCAGTCAGCTTGTTGATGGCAATGATGGGCAAAACAAAACCGTCTTCGCTCAGGTGGCGGCGGTCCTTGATGATGAGGTCTTCCACCACGTCGCCACGCGAGCCGGAATCAATACAGATGCGGCCGACGGGAACTTTTTCAATCTTGCGCGCGCCCAGCTCGTCAAACTCCATCACGTCGCCGCTCTGCAGAAGCAGCACCTGTCCCACGGCCCCGTGCAGCGAGCGCGCCAGATCAGCATGGAGGCGCAACTGGCGGTATTCGCCGTGAATGGGAATCAGGTAGCGTGGCTTGACAAGGTTCATGAGCAACTTGAGTTCTTCCTGGCTGGCATGCCCGCTGACGTGGACCGGCGGGGTCGAGCCATCTTCGTAGATCACGTTGGCTTCGCGGTGGAAGAGGTGGTCAATCATCCGGTAGATGGCCTTTTCGTTTCCGGGAATGATGCGCGAAGAGAGCACAACCGTATCGCCGCGTTCGATCCGGGCGTGCTTGTGATTGTCTACAGCGGCACGTGAAAGCGCGGACATGGGTTCACCCTGGGTTCCGCCAATCAGCGCGCACACCTGGCCCGGAGGCAGTTCCTTGATCTGGCCGGGATGGATGAAGGCGCCTTCGGGCACTTCCAGATATCCCAGATCAAGGCCAATCTCGGTGGTCTCCGTCATAGATCGGCCTACCAGGGCCACCTTGCGGCGATATTCCTGGGCCAGATCGATTGCCAGTTTGATTCTGTGGATGGAGGACGAAAAACAGGAGATAAACAGCCGCCGCTCGGCGCGGGCAAAAATTTCATCGAACTTCCCGCGCACCGCGCGTTCGCTGGGTGTGTATCCGCGGCGCTCTACGTTCGTGGAATCCTGCAACAGCGCCAGCACGCTACGCTCTTTGCCATACTCGGCGAAAGTGTGCAGGTCGAACAGGCGGTTGTCTGTGGGGGTGGGGTCAACCTTGAAGTCGCCGGTGTGAATGATTACGCCCAGCGGCGTATGGATGGCCAGCGCCACGCAATCAACCAGGCTGTGCGTGACCTGGATAGGATTGATGGTGAACGGTCCCAGGTTGAAGCGCACCCCAGGGCGGATCTCGCGCAGATCGGCGTCATCGAGCAACCGGTGTTCTTCGAGTTTGTTCTCCACCAGGGCGAGGGTGAATTCCGTGCCGAATACGGGAACATTTAATTCCGAGAGGACCCACGGCAGTCCGCCGATGTGATCTTCATGGCCGTGGGTGAGCACGATCCCGCGCACCTTGTCCCGATTTTGCAGGAGATAGGAAATGTCGGGAACAACGATATCGACTCCCAGCAGCTCCGATTCAGGGAACATCAGGCCGGCGTCCACCACGATGATGTCATCGTTCCAGCGGATGGCCATGCAGTTCATTCCGAACTCGCCCAGCCCGCCTAATGGCGCCAGATGTAATTTTCCCGCCGGCATTGGTAAGGAATGATGCTATCAGTAAAGCTCAAGCTGTGTGAAAAAGAGTCAATCGGAGGTGGAAGCACCGGATTGAGCTTGCATTCGCTCC